>JAQCGA010000661.1 GCA_027619145.1 bacterium
TCCCTCCCCACGCGGATCTGTTCGACAGGTCTCCATCGTCCCAAAATACGTATCACTGGTCCCCAGACTGATCGCCACCATCCCCTCACGAATCAACCCCAGACCCACCACACTGTTCGGATTGTCACCGGACCAGACCAGCGCCTGCGCTTCTGGATTCAACCCATACTTCTCCACAAAATACCGGTTCACAGGCCCAATCACCCGCCACGATTCCGCCAACCCTGGCAACCGTCGCGCTAGGTCTTCAGCCGTAGCCGTCAGCGCCCCCGAGTGCCACATCCGCTTCTTTATATCCATCAAATTCATCCCCGCACCATCCCCATAATCTAATGGTGCTACACGCCCTGACAACAACGACGCCATAAACGAACTCACCAACATGACATGCGCCGTACGCCCATATGCTTCCGATTCTGTCTTAAAAAACTTTCGAATCTGTGGACCCGTAAACCGTTCAAACGTCGTAGATCCTGTCGCCTCTGCCGTCGCCTGCAATCCTCCCAATGTCGCACAAATCTCATCGCACTCTACCCGTGTAGAAGAATCCATCCAGATAGGCGACGTTGCCCGCGTAAACACGCCTGCCAGATTCTCCGCCAATCCGCATGCCGGGTCCAGTCCGGCCAACACGTCACCCGCCCGGTCATTCAAATACACCGATCCGTGCTGCTGCCCGGAGCCACTGATCGCAAGCACATCACCCAGCGGAACCCCGTCTGCCTTCATGTCCTCGAACAAAACATTCAGTGCTTCGGCCCACATCATCGGCGGTGCGTGTACCACCTTCGGGTCCGGGTTTTCCAGTACTCCATTTTGTGTACCATACTGCGGCAACCGGTCATCAAATCCCACCGATGCCTCATACACCACGTTGCGTGCGTCGTAATCCACCACCATTGCACTCAAACTCTGTGTACTCGAATCCAATCCCAGAAACAACCGGCCCATGAGAACCACCCTCGTTCATCAAATCCTAAAAAAACACGACCCCGAATTCACGCCAGAAAACAACGCCGCACTCACGCCCCTTTGAGGCGATCCTGGAACATCGTCCTGAGCTTCCTCATTTTCGGGTCAATCACCATCATACAGTACGGCTGCCCTGAATTTTGTCGATAATAATTCTGGTGGTATTTCTCTGCTTCGTAGAACGTTTCAGCCGGTGAAATCTCCGTTACAATCGGATCTTTCCACACGCCTCCTGTATCCGTCTCTTCTTTAGATCGCTTTGCAATCTCTTTTTGTTTCTCATCGTGATAATAAATCACAGACCGGTACTGCGTCCCTCTATCCGCTCCCTGCTGATTCAATGTTGTCGGATCGTGCGTACGCCAGAACACATACAGTAAATCTTCGTAGGAAATCACCTCTGGATCAAACGTCACCTGCACCACCTCAGCGTGTCCTGTTGCGCCACTACAAACCTGCTGATACGTCGGGTTTTCACGTGCGCCTCCTGAATACCCGGACACCAGCTTGTGCACCCCTTTCAAATCCTGAAACACCGCCTCCACACACCAGAAACAACCGCCTCCAAACGTTGCAACTTCCAATTCTTTTGCCATCATTCACCTCCGGAACCTCATTTATGACAGAGAAAAGTGGCATTTTACACCTTCCCTGCACACGTGAAACAAAATTGGTTTTCACACGTATAAGTCCTATATTTATACCATTCATCCAATCCCAACAAACTCATACATAAAACCATCCAATGCCCACACTCACCGAAATCCGCCGCACCCTGGCCACTCACACTCCCCGGTTGATCACAGACCCGGAAAAGCGCCACGCCGCCGTTGCCCTTCTCCTAAACGAGTACCAGGGAAAATCGCGCCTGCTCTTCATCGAACGGGCCGCGCACGAAGGTGACCCCTGGTCCGGCCACATCGCTTTCCCCGGTGGAAAAATTGACCCTTGCGACCCGGAACCTCGTTCCGCCGCCGAACGAGAAACCCTTGAAGAGCTCGGACTGGATCTGAACCAGGCCGAATACCTGGGCCGCCTGGACGACGTCACCGGTTCCACATTGCCCGTCCTCGTCTCCGGCTTTGTTTATTGCATCAACTCATCCGGCCCATTTACCCTCAACTACGAAGTCCGGGATACTTTCTGGATCTCCTTGAACGCGCTCACAGACACAAGCTGCCACATCCAGCACAAGTTCCATTTCAGTGGCACAAAACGTACCCTGCCAGCCATTGACCTCTTCGGCCCAGGCCACCCCGTACTCTGGGGGCTTACCTACCGGTTTGTCTCCCACTTTCTAGACCTGCTCAACCGCCCCATTCCTCCTATGCCATCCCGCCCTGAAAATCCCTCCTGATACTTCATCGCCCGGCCTGAGCCACCGTTACCGGAAGCACCGACGTCACACGATCTCCCTCCCGATACCAGCACACCGGAATCCGCCACGTATCACCCGGCCCAATATCATACACCGCAAACGACGCCCCTTCAAACGCCGATGCATCAGTTGCATCCGCCAACATCAGCTTGCCCTTCTCTGCCGTCTTCAACCGCACACCCGCCTCGCTGGTGGCGGACGAAATCATTTTCCCATCGAATAAGTTTTTCACCACCTCCAGCTTCAACATGGGCGTATCCGTCAAAAGCGTCCCACCTTCCGCCTCTCGAACCTGTCCTTCACTGAGTAGAAACTCCGTCTCCTCCAGCGCAATCCGATACCGGCCTTCGCCCAATTCCTCCACGCCCGTAATTGCATACGACGAGCTACACAGATACGCCGGATTTTCAACAATCACCGTCTGTCCGTTCAATACCCCGTCCACCGGCAGCTCCACGCTCGAAGAAACCACAATCGACCGCCGCTCCGTTTCCACGACCTCAATCCGACCGGCTGGTTCTCCCGGTCCTTCCATC
>JAQCGA010000662.1 GCA_027619145.1 bacterium
TTTGAAAAAAGAGAATGGTGGTTCCGATGGGGAAGAAAAAGATCCGGGTGGGGGTGTTGTGCGGTGGGAAGTCCGCAGAGCACGAGGTGTCGCTTCAGTCTGCTCGGAATGTGGTGGCTGCGATGGATAAAGAGAAGTATGAGGTGGTGCTGATTGGAATTGATAAAACGGGACAGTGGTACCTGAACGATGCATCCCGGTTGTTTCTGGATTCACCGGGGAAGGATCTGCCCGCAATTACGGGTGGAGAACAGGATGCGGGGGTGTCGCTGGTGGCGCAGGGAGCAGGTGCCGGGCAACTGATGCGAGCTTCCAGCCGGGAGCCGATGGAATCTGTGGACGTGATTTTTCCGGTATTACACGGGCCTTTTGGGGAAGACGGTACGGTACAGGGGATGTTGAAGCTGGCGAATTTGCCGTTTGTGGGGGCGAGCGTGCTGGGGTCTGCGGTGGGGATGGACAAAGATGTGATGAAGCGTTTGCTCCGGGATGCAGGTATTCCAGGGCCGGATTTTATGGTGTTGACCCGGCGTTCAGCGATGGAGTTTGATGCAGTAGTGGAACGACTGGGGCTGCCGTTTTTCGTGAAGCCGGCCAATCTGGGGTCTTCTGTGGGGGTGAGTCGGGTGAATGGGCGGGAGGAGTTTGACAGGGCGATTGAAGAGGCGTTTCGGTACGATTCCAAGGTTTTGATCGAGGCGTTTATCCAGGGGCGGGAGATCGAGTGTTCGGTACTGGGCAACGAAGATCCAATTGCTTCGGTTCCGGGTGAGGTGATTCCGCAGCACGCGTTCTATTCGTACGAGGCGAAGTATCTGGATGAGAGTGGCGCGTTGTTGAAGATTCCGGCGGAGCTTCCAGAGGTGACGGTTCAGAAGGTGCAGGAGCTGGCGGTGCGTACGTTCCAGGTGCTTTGTTGTGAGGGGATGGCGCGGGTGGATTTTTTCCTGCGTGGAGAAGATGAGGTGCTGGTGAATGAGATCAATACCATTCCAGGATTTACGCGGATTAGCATGTATCCGAAGCTGTGGGAAGCGAGCGGAGTTCCGCCTTCGGAGCTGGTGGACCGGTTGATTGAATTGGCGGTGGAGCGGTTTGAGCGGGAACGGGGTTTGAAGACGTCTTATACATAAAAGGGTATTTCGATGGCGATTCAGTTTTACAATACATTGAACCGGCGCAAAGAAGAGTTTAAGGAGATTGAGCCGGGAAAAGTGACGTTTTATAGTTGCGGGCCTACGGTGTACGATTTTGCGCATATTGGGAATTTGAAGACGTTTATTGTGTACGATCTGATCAAGCGGTACCTGTTGTACCGGGGGTATGAAGTTCACCACGTGATGAATATTACGGACGTGGAGGACAAGATTATTCGCCGGGTGAAGGACGAAGAGACAACGCTGGAGGCGGTTACCGAGGCGTACACAAAAGCGTTTTTTGAGGATATGGAAACGCTGAATATCCAGTTGGCAGATGACTATCCGAAGGCAACCGAGCATATTACTGAGATGGTGGAGATGATCCACCGGATGGTAGAAGATGGGCATGCGTACGTGCGAGACGAGTCGGTATATTTTTCGATTCAGAGTTTTCCGAAGTACGGAGAGCTGGCACAGCTGGATGTGAAGGGGATGCAGACGGGTGCAAGCGGCGTGGATTCGGACGAGTATGAGAAGGATAATGTGCGGGATTTTGTGTTGTGGAAAGCGTGGAAAGAGGATGACGGAGACGTGTTCTGGAAGACGGATCTGGGCAAAGGGCGGCCGGGTTGGCATATGGAGTGCTCGTGTATGTCCATTAAGTATCTGGGTGAGACGATTGATATTCATGCGGGGGCGGTGGATCTGATTTTTCCGCATCATCAGAATGAGATTGCGCAGAGTGAAGCGGTTACGGGAAAGCAGTTTGTGAATTACTGGTTGCACGGGGCGCATATTAATGTGGACGATACGAAGATGTCCAAGAGCCTGGGCAATTATCTGACGGTGCGCGATATTGTGAAGTCTCCGGACGATGCCCGGGCGTTTCGGTACCTGGTGGTGAGCAGTCATTATCGAACGGCGTTCAACTTTTCGAAAGAAGTGCTGGATGCCGCCCGGAATACAACGCGGCGGCTGTTGGGCTTCCGGAAACGGTTGCAGGAAGTAGATCAGGCCGGAAATGGACAGAATGTTTCGGAGATGGTAGAGAAGGCGCGGGCAGGGTTTGTGGCATTTATGGATGACGATTTGAACAGTCCGCGTGCGATGGCCGCAGTGTTTGAACTGGTCAATGCGGTGGAGGGTCTGCTGGGCGAGGAGAAAGTGGACCGGGAAGGTGCGGCGCTGGTGGACGGGTTTATGGAAGAGATAAACCAGGTGTTGGGTGTGTTTTACACGTTGCCGGGAGATGAAGAGGAAGACGGAGACCTGTCGGAAGAGTTACAGGCGCTGATTGTGGAGCGTGAGCAGGCCCGAAAGGACAAGAATTGGGCGCGGGCAGATGAGATCCGGGATCGGTTGCTGGAAGAAGGGTATGTGCTGGAAGATACGGCGGAAGGCACGCTTTGTAAAAAGGCGTAGTCAAAGTTTGTCCCAAACGTATTTTCGGTGTGCTGACTCCGTATTTTTGAGTAGCAGACATATTGAGGAATGAGGTTTGGGAAGTAGATGCGCATTCAAATCATCCTATACGGTTTTTGGCCCCGGGGGGTTGCCTCTCGGGGCTTTTTTTGTTAGGATGTCAATTCATGGAACCCCTGTGATTTGAGGGGCGTCTAATAGGCGTGTCTGGTAGAGACGGCGTTTGCATTCGCGGGAAGGGTCTATGGTACTCAGAATGGTTCACATTGCCGCTTTCTTGTTTTTCTGGGGGCTGGTGTCCACCGGGAGTTCGGCGGCGGTT
>JAQCGA010000663.1 GCA_027619145.1 bacterium
GCCTTTATACATTTCCGAAAACACAAGACCATGTTGCTGATCGCAGGCGAACGCCCGATTCTACTTCAGCAACACCATCTGCCGCACCTGGCGAAATGCTCCAGCAGTCAACCGGTAGAAATACACCCCACTTGCCACGGAACGGCCCAGTACATCTCGTCCATCCCAGATCACCCGGTACGAACCTGCGGCCTGTTGCTCGTGCACCAGCACGCGTATTTGCTGCCCCAGGGCGTTGTAAACCACAAGTGAAACCAGATCAGCTTCCGGAAGATGATATGCAATCTGTGTCTCTGGATTGAACGGATTGGGCGTATTTTGCAGCAGCGCAAAATCTTGAGGTTGTGTATTCAGCTCAACCTGGTGTGCGCCCAAAATCTGGAGAATCCCTCCATCCTCAGAAAGCACCGACACCTGCGAAACCTGAACCTGTGCCACGCTTGATCCCAGCGGTCGGAATTGCAGACGAACGGCATCCAGGTTCTCGCCAAAACCCGCTACGTGCACAACCCCGGGAGAAACCGCTCGGGTAATTCCTTCCCCGAAGCGTGAATCCGAAAAACCTTCTACACCCATCCACGCCAGAACCTGAGGATCGTACGTCACAACAAAACCATACCCACGGGCATTTTCAACCCCAGCAAAATGTACCACCACTCCGGCTTCGTCCAGACCTGCACGTTCGGCAGTCAACGTCACACCGGATGACACACCCACAGCCTTCAACGCCGTCTTCCCGCTGGGGGCAACGAATCCCGCTGGATCTTTCCCGTAGAACTGAGCAAACGACACGAAGTCCCGGAACGCCACCTCACCGTCTGAGTTTAGATCGTACACACTCGAATAGCGGCCATCTCCTTCTTTTGTCCCGTAGTGCTGTGCAAACTTAACGAAGTCAGTGAAACCGACCTCTCCATCTCCATCAAAATCCGGACTGACCGTAGAAGTAGCTCCTCCACTCCCAATGATCACAGAAACGCCCGGATTGGACGCCAACTGCTCAAAATTCTCGGCATTGCCAATGGATGCACTCACCAGCATAATCTCGGTTTCACCAGAAAACCCATCTACGGCCTTAAATTTCAATTCCCCCACATGACCATCTGTCACCGGAACGCCAGACAGGGTTGCCAAACTGAACCGAACTCGATTGTCCTCTACGGCCGGAGACCCCAACAAAGGCGCAATCCCCTGAATCGACCCAGATACAAACGTCAACTGTTCCGGATCGTACTCAAAAGTAAGCTGTCCGCCCAGAGAATTGGTTATACCCTGCTTATTGATAAACTCTACCGCGAACTCCTTGCCTGCAGCCACACGCAAAGATCGCACAGCCTGATCCCCAGCCGTAGCATTCAGGTCCAGTACCCACGTCCCATCTCCGTCTTTCGGTGTCAGTGTGAATTCACCACCGGTCCCATCGGTCCCACCGGTTCCGCCAGTTCCATCGGTCCCACCGGTTCCGCCGGTCCCACCGGTCCCACCAGTTCCACCAGTTCCACCAGTTCCACCAGTTCCACCAGTTCCACCAGTTCCGCCACCGGCAGGTGTCAGCTTGCGAATCCGCTGATTAAACGAATCGGTCACAAACACATTCCCCTGCGCATCTGCGGCAATACCCCAAATGGTATTAAACTGCGCTGCCAGAGCTGGCCCTCCGTCCCCCGAAAATCCATCTTCCAGTGTACCCGCAATCGTACTGACAAAACCATCTGGTGACAGCCGATGAAGCCGGTCGCTTGCACTATTCACAAAAAATATCGAACCATCTGGTCCAATTTCAAGATCCAGAATATCTGCAAACGCGGTCTCCTTAGCGGGCGCCCGATCGTAAATTTTTCCTTTCCCAAAAACATCTTTCCCACCGTTCCCTAGGACGGTAGTAATGATTCCATCCGGGGAAACCCTTCGAATCGTCGGACCTTCGCCCAGATAAAGATTTCCAGCACCATCTACAGCAATGCGACCCAACCCAGAGAGTTGCGCGTTCAGAGCCGACCCTCCATCGCCTTCAGAGCCCCGCTCCCCATTTCCCGCATAAAGGCTCACAATTTTATCCTTATTAATCTTCAGAACCTGCGGCTTGGTAAGACCCGTGCGTAAATACATGTCATCGCCCAGAATGGCTCCCCCGCCTTCTCCTCCAGGTTGCGGAATCACCGCATCCAGCACCGGTCCTTCGAAGGAGCCCTTTGCACCCAGGGCCTTCGCCCCGGCAAAGCGCTTGATTGTTCCGTCTGTAGTAATTTGCCAGGTAATGCTGCCAATCTGGAGATAGGCCGTACCGTCTTCTTCCACTTCCACATTGGAAATCAACCCCGGGTTGGCATCCAGTGCCGGGAACTCGTCCGGATGAATAAATGCGACCAGCAGGTTCTTGGTTCCACCACCCGTGAGCGTTGTCACAGCCCCGTCCGGCGATAGCTTGTGCAACTTAACGCCGCGTTTATCTATAAAGTAAACATTGCCAGCGCCATCCACATCCAGTTGGCCCAGTTGCAGGTCTGTGGGGCCTTCATATACTGTTGTAACCGTGTACTCCTGTGACATTGCCTGCGACGCAAACAACAACCCACAAATGCAAATCAGTATCGTACGGCGCAACATATATACCCCCGATGAAATAGATATTCAGATCAAAAAAATGCGCATTCCCAATACGGGTGCGTACCCCTGCTACATCTGTACCGTATTTCCGTCCACAGTCACGCTCCCTGAAACCGACGGCACACCGCCGCTCAGGTTCACGGTCAAATCCATCTTCAGCGTGCCCTTATACTTTCCGGAAAATGCCAGGTCACCCTTCTGTACGAATGACAACTCCAGCCCGCTCACCGCACCGCCCGGATTGTTCGGATCGACCGTTGGAATCGTCATGC
>JAQCGA010000015.1 GCA_027619145.1 bacterium
GCTGGTAGCGCAGGTCGTTTTGCGTAGACTGGCTCATGCGCACGGTGGTGTTCATCTGGTTTTTCCACCGAGACTGCCACATAAATAGTGGATTATACGAAATTTGTTCGGTGTCATTGGTGAGGAAGTCCGCTCCCAGCCCGCCGTCACCGCGCCGGGTATCTTCTTTTTTATACGTGAATTGGACGTTGGAGCTGGCCAGAAGCCAGCGGAAAACAGGTAGTCGTTCCAGGGAGCGCCAGTTTGCCGTGAGGCTGGGGAATTCTATTTTTTCCTCTTCTGTGTTCGCATTTCCAAAGGTCCAACCGTGTGTGTAGTTGGCCGAAAAAGACGTCTGGAACCCTGCGGGCAACTGCAGGCCACTACTGGCGCTGGCCTGGTCTGTTATTGTGCGCGAGTTGATCCGTGTCACTCCCGCAGTATTAAAAATGGGTACCCGGGTTGTGTCTGTGAGGCCCAGTTGAAATTTGAGACCGGGGCGTTCACGGAGACCAAAGAAATTGTACTGTTTGTTGCGAAATGCATTGATTTGCAATGCCTGCAAAGTAGAGCCCATGCGTCCAACGAGACGTTTGATGGACAATTTTCCATCTTTGGTTGGCCGCGCCATCGGTTGAAACATCGCGGGCAGGTTGAGACTAAATCGGGCGCTGATGCGGTTGTTGTTTCTTACCGTAAGACCGCGGCGCGCATTGCCGTACTCTGTGTTTTGCCCACCGGTTTCAACGGTTTCGTTGTAACGTGCTGAATACTGGGTGTTGATACTGAACCAGCGAGATAGGCGGGGTGTGTGATTGAAATCCACGTCCTGATTGCGGCTGGTTTCTCGCCCAAACTGGAGTTGGCCCAGTTGGAATGCATTGCGGAGGTCTCGGTTCGCGGTGATATCGTACCCGGCCGTGAGACTGCGCATCGGGGCCAATCTCAGGCTGAAGGTTTCTGAGAGCGTGAAGTTTTCGGTGAGGTTGGAAATTACGTTGGAGGTGTCGCCTGATACGGCGGAGAATGATCGGCGGTCCTGGGTATTGCGGTTCACGCGCATGTTGTACCGGATGCTGGAAGGGAGGTAAAAGAACTCCATTTCTTGAACAGATTTGAAAAGTGGAAACCATTTGAAGAGTTCCAACGCGTTGCGTTGAGCAAAATTCAGGTCGTAACTGAACGTGCCACTGAAACTATTGGATTCCCGAGCATCCCGGCGTGTAATTGCCCCAGATACCGAGTTGTCTGTATTGTAATTGAGGCTGACGTTTACTTTATCAAAAAAGATCTGAGACAAGAACCGAGGGTTTTCCTTCGCTTGTGTTTTGCGAAGGGAAATGTTGAAACGCGAACCGGAGTTGATGTTGCTCTCATTTTTCTTCTGTTCAGGGGTAAGCACAATATCTGATCCGGTTCGGATGCGTGGAATGGAGCTGTTGCGGTTGTAATTGTACCGCACGGGTATATTTGTGTTCCAGTGCTCAGGCAAAAATTTATTGAGATTCAGCTGACTGTCGAGCGAAATCTGGGTGGTTGTATTTCCTGTGGCGCGCCCCTGGAGGTCCTGAAAATCGCCACTTCGCCGCTCCATTCGGACCGTGAGATTGCCCAGGTCCGCCAGTACAGTTTGGAGGTCTAGCAAGGCCGAGACCGCTTTTTTCTTTCGGATCTGGTCCAGTCGAAGTTCGTCCAACCAGATTTCGTTTTCTCCTTCCAATACGAAATCGCCCCGGTTGCGTACGCCCACCGTGAACGATTTGATATTTGAAAGTGCGGGGTCTCCACGCACAATGTAGGTGGCGCCCCCGTGTTCAATTTGTACGAAGTTACTTTCTCTCTTGTACTGGGCTCGAATGGTTTCTTCGCCCAGATCGACAGCCACGGTATCTGAAGAGGCGCGTCCGGCGGACCTCAGGTCCAGGAGTTGGCCTTTGAGTTGCGTCATTAATTCCAGGTCGATTTCGAAATTGTTGTAATTTTCCGCCCAGTCTCTATAGACGCGCTTTCTGTATTCATAGAAATTGAGTGTATCCCCGTTGATGGGCGCAAAACGAAGGAACAGCTCCACTGGACTGAGTGCGCCGCCTGCGCTGTCTGGAAGTACGGGGAACGTACGTTCATAGGTGGACGAAGAGGGGTTGCCGCCATGGACGAACATGGTCATCAGGCCGTATTGTGTATAATTCTGGCCCTGAAAAAATGTTCGCGATGCAGAGACGGATTGCCCGGGTTGCAGGTCTTCAAATTTGAGAGCAAGCGAACGTTCGAGTTGTTCGCGGCCGGTGGTGGGGTCCACTTCACGTTCGAGATCGGGTGGTGCCCGGTAGACATTGTTGTCCGTGCCGATTGTGGCCACTTTAAAGTCGCCGGCACCCTGTGCTTGTGCGGAAGGCGATTCGTCTTCCAGCCAATCACTGCCTACAATATCCAGAGCGTAGAGGTTCACGGTGGTGGTGTCGTCGTGCTCAATCCATACTCGGGCAAAATCCACGGCTGTCGCGAAGGTGGTATCCGGGTTCCCTTCGCCTGTGCGGGGTGCATTTTTTCCACGAAGAGGAATGCGCAAGAGACGCCAGGGTTGGTCGGAGGGGTCAGACTGGCTTCCTACTACGAGCACGGAAGGCCCGGAGTAGGTACGCGATCCCGGCTGGATTCCGAGGTCTGTGCGGAGGTCCACGCTGTAGCGCAGGTAACTGTCTCGTGTATCCAGAATCCCGTTGCGGTTCAGGTCTTCGGTGTCCGGAGATTGTTCACGTTCCGCGTTGTTGCTCTGGGTGCCGTTTACACCGGGTGGGTATCGCAGGCGCGAGTCGGTTTGTGTAAAATCTACATCTTTAAAGTTGTCAGCTGAAGGGTCATCGGGGACGGTGAAATTTGGGTAGATGAGTTTAAAAACGGAGTCTTCCTGAGCATCTGTAAGCCCGTCCAGGCCAATATCTTCTTCGGTGGTGGCTACGTCGTCTCCGGTAGGGAAGCCGGGGAGCGGTTTGTCTTCTGTGCGAAAATCAGACCCACGCGGGTTGCGTGCGTCCAGGGGAAGATCTTGTTTTTCAGACATTTCACCCAGGTCAATGTGTAGTTTTCCGGTATTGCCCCGAATCCATATCTCCAGGAATTTAGACCGGGACAGGTCCAGGCCTACCAGGTAGCTCTGAATTCCACCCCAGGACACTTGAGGGGTACCTCCGGATGGATTGCGCGATGTCTCGGGGAATGTGGTACCGTCTGCATAAGAACGAAAGGGTTCAAAGCGCAAAGTAAAAATGTCTACAATGCTTTGCTCAACGGGAATGTCGTCTCGGCCGGGCTGGATGTCATAAATGGAAATTCGGTCCCGTTCCACGGGGTTGTACCAGGTCAGGCGACCTCGTCGGAGGTTGATTTTTGCATCATCTAGCGTGGGGGTACTGGATCGGTTCCAGACAAATTTGAACATGCTTAGCGACAATCTGTTTTCAGAACCTTCAAAATCATCGATGTAAGCTACGTTTTTTGTATTGGGGTTTGGCAGGCTCTGGGCAATTTCAACGTCCAGATTTAACGACGAAGGGGTTTCTGTTGTAACGAAAGGTAGGCTGTTGACAAAGTCCGTGAGAATCTGCGGTTTAAACCGGAAACGTCCGTTGGCGTCCCAGATGAGGGTCCGGGCAGGTTCTTCGCCTACTCGAACGCGCTGCGCCGGGGCGCTTTGGCTGCTGTAAAGCAACGTCATGCCTACCAGCGATTGTTTGTCTCTAAAAGGATGCTCAACCCGAATGCCCAGCAGGCTTTTTTGTCCCGAACTGAAACCGAAGATGTCTTTGGACCCGTAGTTAATGATCAGGTTGGCGGAAGGGTCAGCGGCCAGCGTTGCCGCATCGCTCATCAAACGCACGGAACCGAACTGGTAATCTATGGTGTAATCTTGTCCGCGCACAAGTCTCCGATTGTTGAGGATGACTTCTTCGCTGTCTTCAATGATGCCGAATCCCAGGTTGAACTCCGTGGCCTGGCTTCTGGAACGGATGCGCATGAAATACTTGGTTTTTTCTGCTCGTGTGGTGGTGTTTGTGGTGCTGTAAATTTCAGGCACACGTGTTTCCAGACCAGAGGCCCCCGTGCCCTCTCCTCCAAAAGGCTCCAGATCTGGGAAAACGAGGTGGCCCAGGGCCAGGTTCAAGCCGGGGAGTTCGTTGCCGCCATCTATGTCAATAATATTGTCTGGTGGAGAAGATTCGGAGGAACCGTTTGTATGTGTATCCAGTTCAAAGACTTGGAGGTAGGGGGTACCTTGCTGGTTATCTACAGGTTCTTGGCCTGAAACATCCCGGAAGATTTCGAGTTCGAAGCCTTCTGGCTCGATGACCCGGCTACGAAGGCTGTAGACGTTTCTCCAGGAGAGGTCCCAGGTGGGGAATTCTGGACGCTGCTGCCTGGCTTTGATGAGTTTGAGCCGGATTGGAGTAGGGCTGGCGGGATCCTGGATGAAGTTCAGATCTCCGAATGTGCGGCCGTCGCTGGTCTGGTAGGCTACGGCCAGGGCAAACCCGGGGTTGATCCGGCCGAGTTTCATGATCAGGTACCCTCTTGCATCGACAAGAAACTCGTCCCGGTCGAGTTCGTGGAACGATCCTTCTTCTACGCCGCCGTTGACTTCGGCAGAACCCGTGGTGTTGGGCGTGCCGTCGGTGTTCCAGTCCGCGAAGGCTGCGCCTGGTCCGGCGCGCTGTTCAATGTCATTGATATCGTTAAAGTCGTTAATGAATACGCGCATCGAATTTACATCTACCAGGTCCGACCCCGCTGGCTGGTTCGGAAAGGCTGTGCGGTAGACCTTGTCCAGGAAAAAATATTGATCTTCCAGGTAGTCGTAGTCGCGCACTTCAATGGCCGTTTCCTCGGCCTGACCCTGGAATGATTTTCGGTTGTTTGCACCTTTGTCCTGAGTGGTAACCACGGTGATATCGAGGCCACCCAGTCGGCCTCTGCCTTTGATACCGAAGAGGCCGCCGCGTGTGGGAGAGTTGAATCCGATGAGGCGCGTTCCAGAAAGACTCAGCGAGGTGCTACCGGCTTCGATTTCCTGAATGATGCCATCTTCTTCGCCTTCGTAGCGCAATTTGAGGGATTCGCCAATGTCTACTTGCCCCCGGCTGTCTTGCTGAAGGTTGATGGTGATGCGGTCCCCGATGGTACCCTGTACGTTGAGCTGAGATTCTTGCTCGAAATTGATGGTGAACCCCTGCGCAGACCGCGTGCTAGCTGTTTGTGCCTGGCCAGCGGTGGACTGATTGATGCCCGAAAGATCAATGCGGCGTGAGCCGGTGATTTTGATATTGGTCTGGCCTTCGCCTGTAATGGCACTGAGGCCCTTGGGGACATTGACCGGAATTGTGAAATTGACCAGTCCACCCCCTCCACCTTCGCTCCGTTCTTTGGCTTTTTCTCTGAGTTTTTCCGAAGCAAAGCGTTCCAGGTCTGCAGCATATTTGTAATGGGCGAATTGACCCAAAGAAACCAGTACCGGCAGACCGTATCGCTGGCCGCCCACGGTGCGGTACGCGAGCAGGGTTCGATCTTCGAAATTGTGAAACACAATGCGGGTTTGAACCAGACTGCGCCGGCGCGGCAACAGGGGAGGCCCTGCCGTAGAAATGGATAGTTCACCTGGTTTTTCAGGAATGAGGAAGGGCTCCAGTGGTGCGGGAGCCAGTTTTGCACGAATGCCGGGGGAGGCACTCACAGCAGAGGGGCCTACAAGGAAGGCGATGAGGAACAGAAAACAGGCCTGGTTTCGCAGGCAGAAAGAACGGCAGATTTGAAAATGCGGCATAATGGGTCTCTTGAAGTCGGGCAAGACACTTGCAGGCTTCAGGGGCGGCCCCGACGCCGGGCGTGGCCCAGGTGCGGAATGGATGCGTAAAAACACTATTGAACAGCCGATAATAATACCATACGTAGCGAGAAAGATCAAGGGAAAATCCGGAGCCGGCTTGGAGTCTGTGGGCAACGTAGGAATGGGCATTCACAGGACGCCGGTAGGATGTATAAAGACAAAGAAAACCGGACAAACAAAGAATGACACACAAGCAAGCAGGAACGCATTCTCCTGTTGGGACTGCAACGTTCAGGGAAACGGGCTTCCCGTTGTGGTCAAAATGCCTTATATTGGTGCCGGATTCAGCGAGTTACAACTTTAACTCTTTTGTAATCATAAGGTTCCCCGGAGGTTTGGCATGATCCTGGCCCGGTATGCATTGAAAGAACATCTGGCTCCTTTTCTGCTTAGTTTCTGCGTTATCATGTTTTTGCTGGTGGTGGATCTGATCTTGCAGAAAATGGACCTGATTTTGGGGAAGGGGGTTCCTGCTGCAGTGGTGCTGGAGCTTTTTTTCTTGAATACGGCCTGGATGGTAGCCCTGGCTGTGCCAATGGCTGTGCTGGTGGCCTCGTTGATGGCATTTGGGCGCCTGAGCGCAGACCACGAGATTGTGGCGATGCGCGGGCTGGGCGTTGGGGTGTACCAGGTGTTTCTTCCCGTCCTGATTGCCGCAGTGGTTCTGGGCGGGTTACTGGTTGTATTCAATGACCGCGTGCTGCCCGAGTTTAACTATCGGGGGCGTCTTCTGATGGGTGATATTCAGCGTAAACGACCCACGGTAGCTCTGGAAGGGCGAACCGGAATCTTAATTCAAGATTTTGACAATTTCAAAATCTTGATTGGAGGAATTGATGAGCAAACGTCTCATCTCAAAGATCTGGTCATTTACAAATACGAGCCCGGTGGGTACCCTACCACGATTGTGGCAGCGGAGGGCCAGGTACAGTTTACGACGCAAACCGATGAAGCACTGCTGGTTCTCAAACACGGAGAGATTCACCGCGTCGATGAAAAGGACCCTGCGATCTATTTGCACGCTCATTTCGAGAAGCAGGTTCTCCGGTTGGGCGATGCGGGTCGGCAGTTTTCTCGCACGGCTTCGACCTACCGCTCGGATCGGGAGTTGGGTCTTGGTGCAATGCAGGAACGCGTAGACAGGTCGCGGGCCGAGGCTGACGATCGGAGGACTGCTGCTTTGCAGCGTGTGGGCGTGTTCTGTAGACGATTGCTGATCGAAAATAACCTGGGGAGTCGGCCATACGTTGATTTTTTTGATTTTGCGGCCCAGATGCAGGCCGATGCAGCGATCGCAGACCATAAATATCGGCAAGCCGACCGATACCTGGTGGAAATTCATAAAAAATTGTCCATTCCGGTGGCGTGTGTGGTGTTTGTGCTGGTGGGTGCACCGCTTGGAATTCGGACCAGGGGGAACAACCCCGCCATTGGTGCAGGCATCAGTATTGGTTTTTTCTTGTTGTGGTGGTTGTGTCTGATTGGCGGAGAAACGCTGGCGGACAGAGGCCACGTAGCGCCCTGGTTGGCGATGTGGTTTCCAAATCTATTTCTGGTTCTTGCGGGAGGCTGGTTATCTGTTCAGACGGTTTTTGAGCAAGTTCCGTGGCCGTTTGGGCGAAGAGGTGAGTCATGCGGATCTTGAGCCGGTACGTTCAGCGGCAATTCCTGTTGCACTTCTTGTTGTGCTATGTGGGTTTCCTGTGCATTTTTACGGTCGTGGACCTGGCGGGCAGGCTGAGCGCATTCCTGGACCAGCAGGTTCCGGCCAGCCTGATTGTCATGTACTATATCTGGTCGATTCCATACTTCTCTGTGTTGATTTTGCCCATGGCCACGTTGTTGGCCAGCCTGTTGTGTTTTGGGAATCTGGCGCGTAAGGGTGAACTGGTTGCTATGAAAGCTGCCGGGATTAGCCTCTATCGCATTGTGATGCCCGTACTGGGTGTCTCCCTGCTGATCAGTATTGCAGCAACCGTGCTTACGGACCGGGCAATGCCGGTAGCCACTCAACGTCGGCAGGCTGTGGAGCGAGGAGAAAATCCTGCCGCAAGACGACCGTTGCGTGCGCAGGTTGTGCTACGCGATGTGCGGGGTCAGATTTTGTCCGTACGCACCTATTTCCGAACCCAAACCAGAGGGGAGCAGGTGACGTTGGATCGGTACCGGGGACGGAAGTTACTTCGAAAAGTTCGCGCAGAGAAGATGGTGTGGGAGGAAGATACCTGGGTATTCTACAAGGGCGAAGTGCGAACCTTTGGGGAAGATGCAGGGCAAGAAACGGTACAGAGGTTTGAGGTGATGCCCGCGCTGGGACTTACATTGCTGCCGGAGGATCTGGATCGTGAAAGCCGAGATACGGACCAGATGAGTTACCAGGCCCTGGAGGCATATATACAGCGCAAGCTGCAGAACGGGGAGCCCGCAGCAAAAGAGGAAGTGGGGCTCCATATGCGTCTGGCATTCCCATTTGCCGCGTTTGTTATGGCCCTGTTTGGCATTCCGCTTTCATCCAGAACTCGCCGGGCGGGGAAACCTTTGCTGGTAGGTATTTGCCTGCTGGTATCATTTATATATTATGGTAGCATTCAGGCTGGGCGGGTTCTGGGCTGGAATAGTATCGTGTCTCCATTCCTGGGCGCGTGGGCTGCCAACTTGCTCTTTATGGCCGTGGGTATTGTGATGCTGGTGCGGACACATAAATAGGGAAGAGGCTTTGCCCCTTCCCTATCCGTAAGATGGTATGATTTGAAGAACATGCTCAAAACAATGAGGACATGTTTCGTTTGTCGTAAATATAAAGCTTAGGATCCACGGCGAACTCGCTATTGCCTCGCCTGTGGCTAACCATATAATGGACATGGGGAGCAGTGGCTCGCCCGGAGTGCCCCATTTTTCCTATAACTTGTCCGCGCGTAACCTGCTGCCCTTCTTTCAGGGTAGGTTTTTTTAACAGGTGGCCGTACGTGGTGCGGAACCCAAATTCGTGATTGATGGAAATATACCACCCCAAATATTTGTGCTGGCCCACCGCAAAGACGACACCGTCGGCAGTAGAAAGAATGTCTGTATTTTTACGGCCGGCAATATCCAGGCCTCGGTGAAACTCTTTCGTTCCAGTAAATGGGTCTTGTCTGTACCCGAAGCCCGAAGATTGGTAGCAGCCAGCGTCTGGCGGAACCGGCCAGATAGAGGGGGTGTGCCGTCGCATCTTGTCGTTGGTACTCAGCACACTGGCAATGCTGTCAAAGCTGGTTTTGAGGAACTGTGCCTCTCGGACAAGTTGATCCAGGTCCGTGAAGGTCTGGTTCAATATTTCCCCGGTCCTGTACGACACGCGACCTTCCCAGGCGGGGGATCCTTCGGGGATTCCACCCACGCCCATTTTGCGCAAATCATCGCCGGGTTCGGAGAAGTCCACCCATGCACGCATCATCCGATCTGTTTCCGTGAGGTCGTTTACTTCGCCCCGCAAAGAATAAAGTTTGCGTTGGAGTCGTTCCTGCTGGTATGTGAGTTCTTCGTTTTCAGTTTTTAACACGACCAACTCGGTTTCTCGGTTGAGTCGCATGTGATAACCAACCATATAAAAAACCAACGCACCGAACGAGATGGTCAGCAGGCCCAGAAGCCCCCAGAGGAACGGCCGGGAGACATTGAGTTCCCACACACGGTCTTCATTGTGTGGGATGACCATCACGGTCAGGTATCTTTTACTCATGGATGGACCCCTCGAAATGCGCCTCTATACGTATAACTTAAAAGATTATAAAGAGTTGATATGTAATCAGCGCAATGTAAGAACTTTTTAGTTTCTTGTCAAGCGCAGAAAGTATCTGAACCTCGCCTACTGTCCGGTGGGTTTGCTTTTCAGGTGTTCGATGACTCCGGCTTTCAGTGCGGCTCGCAAGGTAGGGTTGTTGGTGCAAAATATGCGAACCACACGGGCTTGCGCTTCGAAATTCCCGATGAGATATTCTTTGAGCATAGAAACTTCGGGGTCATCGAAAGAGAGGGGATCTGCTTTGTCGATGGGAATGTGTGAACCAAAATATACTTTGAGGTCCACTTCCGGACTTTTTCCGAAACGCGGGATGTCCAGCAAGATTTCGTCCCCTTTTAGGTCCAGTCCAGTTTTTTTTCCAAAGATTCGGCAGAGCTCAATCTCCAATTCGCGCCGTTGATCAGGGTGATAATAAAGGGTTTCAAAGTCTGCCAGAAGACTGGCGTCCCCTTCATGTGGAAAAACCACGCGAGCCACTTTGTAGAGTTTTCGTCTCTTGAGACGATCCACCATTGCTTCTCGATGGTCCATCCCCAGGTGTTCCAGTTCCTGTTCCAGTCTGTGAATCAGATCCGCTTCCGTGGCGCGGTTGAAATCGGTTTCCTGGAGGGTGCAACCTGGGTGGTGGAGCAAATCCTGTATACCGCGCTTGAACATCGCATTGGCAGAGCGGACAGCGTGGTGCCAGTAGACATTGCGGTACATTAAATAGCTGGTAAAGATGAGGGCCTCTACTGCGGAAATCCCTTTATATGTAATGGCGGGGCGCTGGCTAATTGCGTCGAAGGTGATGGAACTCAGCAGGCGATCCCGGTTTACGCTTTCACCGAAAGGTACGCCGCAATACCGGGCATCGCGCAGAAGGTAATCGATTTTGTCTGGGTCCAGGGTGCCGCTGAGGATGTGGGCCAGGCGCAGGTCTTTTTCAGGAATATCCACGTTGGGGTTGCGGTAGTCGATTACGTTGGCAACGCGAATTGGATCTGTGCCGGCCTGCAGGAGAGCCTGGTGGACTTCCGTATTTGGATCCAGGATAATTTGTCTGCTTCGTTCTTCGTGGTCCACAAAAAACATCTGCATTTCTTCTAACAGGTGCGAGAAAGGATAGTGACCAATATCATGGAGAAGGCTTGCCGCCAGGAGCACGTACACATCTTCCGGCTCCAGGGGCATAGGTGGGCTTGCGGCAAGGAGGCATTGTAAAAATAGGCCGGTAATATGGAATACGCCCAGCGAGTGTTCAAATCGAGAGTGGCGTGCGCCGGGATAGACGAGCAGGACGTGGCCCAGTTGGGAGATATCGCGAAGGCGCTGGAATTCTTCCGCATCTACGATGGGGACCATGTTTTGGGGTACGTGGATGTACCCCCATATGGGATCGCGGATGGCTTTTCCTGTATCCAGAAAGCGCAGGTCTATATTCATAGAGATAGGTAAAGGACAGTGTAGAGAAGTACCGGTATCAAGTAGAGAGGGCACCGGTTTGCTTGAGGTTATTGAGTTCTTGCTGGCAGTTTACGAGTTGTTTGTTGGTGCTGTTGAGGCGTTGGGAGAGGATGGTGATGATGTTGCGGTAGATGACAAAACCGATGTCTGGATATTTTTTTAGAACAACTTCAAATTTAATTTTGGAAATTTCAAATACACTGGCCTGGTTCTCTGCAACAACGGTGGCTGTTCGAGGTTGCCCTGTAACAACACCCATTTCGCCCACTGTGGTGATTGGAGAGAGGTAGGTGAGCGGGGTTCCATCCTGGGCTGTCACTACGAGTTTTCCGGTTAGCAGGATGTACATTTCTGTACTGCGTGTACCGTGTCGCATCGCAATTTCGCGGTCACCAAGCGTTTTTGGCTTGCAAATGCGTAATATTTCCATGGCCTGACCGGGGGTCAATTTCTGGAACATGGGAATCTTATCCAGAATGGACAGGAAACGTTTGGCGTGGGAGGTCATTTGCATGAAAAGGCGTCTCCGGGAGAGGGTTCCTGTGCGGAATGCTGTTTTACCCGGTCTGATTCTGGTCGTTGGCTTGCATCTCTGGAGCCATGATGAGACCCTGCATAAATATGGACACCAGGTTGTCAACCATCGCATTGTCTTTGGAAGTTTCCACGGTGCGGGTCGTTGCAATAAAACGCGAGATGCAATATTGTACCAGGACCCAAAAAAAAGAACGTGTGGTCAGACCAGGGTCAACGGGCCTGTACCGGCCCTGTTCCACACCTTCTTGAATGGCTTTGTGGATGCTTTTTATGCGAGGCGAACGGTAAATGTCTAAGAATTTCTCTCTAAACTTATGATCTTCGAGCGCGCTGTACATCATCAGGCGGATGAACGTGGGATCCTGCCGGTTTCGCCGAATATAAGAGCGAGCAAACGCGCGAAGTTGGGTTTCGAGGTCTCCTCCGCTTCCTGGAGGAGGCTCTTCGTGCTCCCAAAGGGTAAGGCGCTTTTCAACGGTATGTTCAATGATAGCGTCGTAGAGATCTTCTTTGGTCGAAAAATGACGGAAAATGATGGCTTCGGACACACCGGCCGCTTTTGCAATGGCTCGGGTTGTGGCACCTTTGAATCCTTTTTCGGCAAAGAGGGAAATGGCCACTTCGGTGATTTGCGTCCGCCGATCTTCTTGAGAAAGTCTTTTTTTCGTCATCGCACACGCCTGTGATGTAAAGAAAGGCTTTGGGTGAGAGTGAAGCAAGTTAGTACGCTTGAGAAGAATTTCCTATAAGCCAAATATCGTCATCGGACCTGATGTTGTCAAGTTGAAATAAAACTATAAGTTAAGCTTGAAATGGCTGGAGGTTCCAATGGGGTGCCAAAATGGGGAGGAGGGTCGGCCGATTAGGCGGTGGCGGTTTGTATTTCTGCTGACAAACCAAACACAGATCCGTATATTGACACGCGGTTCGCCGGTCTTGGCGCTGGGAGCTTTGGTCTAGCGGGTTCCGAATTTTAGACATTGGGGATGGGAACGTTATAGAAACTCTTTTTCATGCGACACCTACAGGTGTTGTTTCCGTGAGGTAAACTATGGGCTTGCTCGGACGGATCTTCGGAAGGCGCCGCAGAAGTCAACGGCTGGTTGTGGACCTGCCCGTGATTCTGGATACGCAAAACGGGGAGAAGGCGACCGGTCGGACACAGGATTTGAGCGAAAGTGGCTTGCGCATGGATATTACGCAGGTGTCCTCGATTACAGACTTGACCGGAGGGCATCGGGATGTGGGATTGGACATTGTGCTGGGCCCCAACGAGGCTCCTGTGCGTGTTATGGCTGAGCCCATCTGGACGGTTCGGCAAGAAGACGGGACGCAATCGAGTGGCTGGATGTTCTGCGATTTTTTGAACGGCTCTCGGGAACGACTGGCGGCATTTATTGATACGCAACTGCGCTCCGGAGGCCAGTCGTGAAGCCGAAGGCGATGATTAAGGCGATGGTGCGTGTGCTGGACGAGAAATACAAAGGTTCTGCCTGGGACCAGGACCGGGTCCGGCCGGATCCGCTGGATGCGTTGATGCGGACGATTCTCTCGCAGAACACCACAGATGAAAATCGGGACAGAGGGTACGATACGCTGCGGGAGCGATTTCCTACTTGGGAACAGGTGCTGGGAGCGGATCTCCAGGAGATTAAGGACGCAATCCGCATTGCCGGGTTGGCGAATCAGAAGGGGCCGACCATGCAAAATTTCTTGCGATGGTTACTGGCCGAATGTGGCAAACTGGATCTACGTTTTTTGAACGAATTGGCATCAGATGAGGCTGTGAAACTGCTCACGCAACACAAGGGCGTGGGTATCAAAACTGCCTATATTGTGCTTGCGTTTTCCTGCGACCAGGATTTGTGTGCGGTAGATACGCACGTGCACAGGATTCTGCGGCGGGTTGGTATTATAGACGACACCTGCAGCCGCGAAAAGGCGCACCGGGAATTGGCCCCGCTGATTCCAAAAGGAGAGGCTCGCGCTTTTCACGTGAACCTGCTGGATTTCGGGAAGGACGTTTGTACTGCACGCAAGCCCAGCTGCGAAGTTTGCTCTATCATGTCATTTTGCAGGTATTTTAAAGATGAGGTTGGCCAGAAGAATTGAACGTTGAGACATTCTACGGGAACTCGGTTGGACCAGGGCGCAATTGTATGCGCCTTTTTTTGTAGGACGAAAGACAATGCGATGAGTGCTCTGAGGTCGATCTTAGGAGATAGAACGAAACTTGACGGGGGAAGGTCCAAGCTACAACGCGAAATCGTAAGACCGATAGCCTTCTGTTTACACCGGTTGAGTAAGCGGCAAAGAGGGCCAGGTGTCGTAAAAGGTCCTGGACTTTTCTCTTTGGAGCAGATACCACAAGCTGAACCATGTGAGAATTTGCAGGTCTTTAATTCCAGGTAGCTTGTTTTTTTATATAGAGTTATTCTGATATGGCGAGGAAGCCCGGAGGTGTTCATTACCGCTTGACTTTCAGGATCAAAACTGGTATTTTTAAAATCTTGGTAGTGCAGATATGCTCCCGTAGCTCAGGTGGATAGAGCAACTGCCTTCTAAGCAGTAGGTCGCAGGTTCGAGTCCTGCCGGGAGTGAAGCGATGAACTGTGTGGTGGGTGTAGCTCAGTTGGTCAGAGCGCCTGGTTGTGGCCCAGGAGGTCGGGGGTTCAAGTCCCCTCACTCACCCCATTTTTTTTTGAATAATTGTCTGGCCTTTGGCTCCGGGTTTTTGAGGGCCAAAGGCCATTTTTGCAAGTAAAAGCGAGCGTATGAATCTGTTTAGACGAACGGCAAAACCGTCCGGGCGCGCCGTTGTTCTGGGGCTGGATGGCATGCCGTACAGCCTTGCCAGGCGGCTTTTTGATGAAGGCAAGATGCCCCATTTTCAAGCTCTCCTGGAGCAAGGGAGTTTGCGAGAAATGCGATCTGTGCTTCCTACGGTTTCTTCTGTGGCCTGGGCTTCGATTGTGACAGGCTGCAATCCGGGAAAGCACAATATTTTTGGTTTCATAGACCGCGTTCCGCTGTCTTACGAGATGTTCATCCCCAGTTCTCGCAATATGCTGGCCCGCACCTGGGTGGAGTTGTTTAGCAGTATGGGCAAGCGCGTGTTCTCCATGGGGGTGCCCACCACATACCCGCCCAAGGCGGTGAATGGGATCTTGATTTCCGGATTTCTGGCACCCAATTTAAAAAAAGCCACATATCCCTTCCAGGTGGCCAGCCAGCTGGAAGCTATGGGATATGTCATTGATATTGATGCGTGGCAGGCACGAGAAAATTTGGAGAAGTTTCTGGACGAGATTTTCCACGTGCTGGAACGTCGCCTGGAGGTCATGTTTTATTATCTGGGACAGGAGCGCTGGGATCTGTTCGTGGCTCATATTATGGATACGGATCGGTTGCACCATTTTTTGTGGGGTCTGGTGGAAGACGGCAACGAGACCTGTATTCCGTGGTTTTATAAATTTTACGAGCGAGTGGACCGCGCAATTGGGGAACTGGTCGCCCGGTTGGACGAGAATACCTTGTTGATGATTCTGTCCGATCACGGATTTTGCCGACTGAAGCAAGAAGTACATTTGAATTACTGGTTACGGCAGGCAGGGTACTTGCAGTTCGGTAAAGACAACCCGAAGCAGCTACGAGATCTTGCGCCTACGACGCGCTGTTATTCCCTTTTGCCTGGGCGGTTTTATATATCTGTTCGGGGTAGGGAATACCGAGGGTGCGTTTCACCCGGCGCGGAGTACGAGGGGCTGCGCAAGGAAATTTCGGAAGGATTGTTGAATATCCGGGACCCGGAAACAGGAGAGCAGGTCATTGATCGGGTTATGATGCGCGAAGAGCTGTACCGGGGCGACGCGTACGATGTGTCTCCGGATTTTGTGGCGGTTCCCGCGCGGGGGTACGATTTGAAAGGTGGGTTTGAGAAAAACGTGTTGCTGGAACGCGGCCCGGTCAACGGAACGCATACGTTCGATGATGCGATGTTTTACATCAATCGGCGGAAAGTACGTGAAGGAGAGTTGCACGTGGTGGATGTGATGCCCACGCTGCTGGACGCGATGGGGTTGGAGATTCCCGAAAATGTGGACGGGCGGTCTGCGCTGATGAAATGATGAGTTGCAGACCGTTTCTGTGTTGGAGGAAAGACAATTTCTCAGCCAATCAAAGCTATTCTGGTGGTGAGTGCGCGGCCCAATTTCATGAAGGTTGCGCCCATCTTGAGCCAGATGAAAGATTTGCCGGATATCTTCTGCCCCGTGCTGGTGCATACGGGCCAACACTACGATGTGCAGATGTCCGATGTTTTTTTTCAGGAACTGGGTTTGCCCGAACCGGATCATCACCTGGGGGTGGGGTCTGGTTCGCACGCCCAGCAGACGGCCCGTGTGCTAATGGCATTTGAGGAGGTTCTGTCCAAAGAGGAGCCGCAGGTTGTGGTTGTGGTTGGGGATGTGAACCCCACGGTGGCATGTGCAATGGATGCGTCTAAGGCCAATATTCCTGTGGCCCATGTGGAGGCCGGTCTTCGTAGCCGAGACCGGCGGATGCCTGAAGAGATCAACCGGATTGTCACGGATGCGATTTCTGATTTTCTGTTTACCCCGTCTGCCGATGCAGACGGCAACCTCCGGGGCGAAGGGGTATCGCAGAATCGAATTTTCCGGGTAGGTAACGTGATGATCGATTCGCTCCGGAAAATGGAGCCGGCGGCCGACCGTTCGGACGTACTGGAGCGATTGGGGGCAAGGGAGAAGGAATATGCGCTACTTACCCTGCACCGTCCGTCGAATGTGGACGACCGAGAAGTTCTGGCAGGAATTCTGGATGCGCTGGATGCGATTCAGCGCGAGATTCAGGTAATTTTTACAGTGCATCCGCGAACCCGGGCCAGGCTTGAGGCGTTTGAACTTCAGAGCCGGGTGGTTGCAATGGGCGGTTTGACGATGACGGAACCTGTGAGTTACCTGGATTCGTTGAAGCTTCAGAAAGAGGCACGACTGGTTCTCACGGATTCGGGTGGGTTGCAGGAAGAGACCACTGCTTTCGGGGTTCCGTGTTTGACATTGAGAGAGAATACGGAGCGGCCGGTGACGATTTCGGAGGGCACCAATACGCTGGTAGGCGTAGCACCCGAAGCGATTGTTGGGGCGGCCAGGGCCGTGCTGGAAGGATCTGTTTCCAAAGGCCGAATTCCAGAGCTGTGGGACGGACATACGGCCGAGCGGATTGTAGATGTGCTGCAGAGGCGGTTGCAACGTAGCGGATAGGAAGAAGATGCGGAGAATCTGCCTAGACCGCAGTTTTTTTCGGGGCATATATACAGGAGGGGATATGAACAAACCGCGCATATGGATTTGGAGCGTCGTTCTGATACTGGGGGTGGGATGGGGTCCGGCAGCAGGGCATGAAGGCAAGGAGCATGTGCTGGATACGAGCAAGGAGAATATGAAAAAGATTGCTCAATCGTTGGGTGTGAAATGCAGCCACTGCCATATTGCTACCACGCCAGAAGGGAAGCCGGATTTTGAGGCACCGTCTCCGCTGAAGAAGACGGCGATTCAGATGAAGATGCATTTTGTGGATAGCCTGAAGACGGCCGATGGTCAGGCGGTGACCTGTGAAACCTGCCACCAGGGGGCGGCCAGGTTCATTCCACGGGATCTGACGAATGCGAAACCTTCGAACTTATCTGAACATATGCCGCGTAAGGAAATTTTCCAGCACATGAAACAAATTGAGGCGGACCTGGGCGTGAAGTGCGACTTTTGTCACGTACGAAGTGAAGACGGAAAACTGACGCCAGAAAAGCCGACCAAGCACAAACTGATGGCGAAGTATATGATGGATCATTTTACGTCCAAATTGGTAACTCTGGATGGAGAACCCGTGACCTGTTTCACGTGTCACCAGGGCAAAGCGGAGTTCTTGTCTAGAAAAGAAGACTGATACAGC
>JAQCGA010000664.1 GCA_027619145.1 bacterium
CCGGGGGGTGAGGGCCAGGTGTTGGTCCACTGGGAGATGGCGCGTTCTTGAAAGAAGCTGGTGTACCACCGGACAACAGCTTCGCCATAGGCGATGTGGCTGGGTTCGTCCGGGTTGACGCCGTATTGGGGAAAGGTGAACAGGGCCACGGCTGCATAACCGAGGAGCAAGAGGTAGAAAAAGCCCTGCCACATGTCCAGGCTGCGTCCGAATAAGCGTATTGGAAAGGTGGGGTTTTCCGATGAGACGGCTTCCATCGCACGTTCCTCTTGCCGGAATCTACTTCCTGAAGACAGGTTCTAAAACCCTTCCAGCTTACTCAGGTCCGCAATGCTGTCTGGAAGGGCGGCAATGTGCTGGACCAGTCCCAGTCGGGCCTGGCGCAGGTTTACATCTTCGTCCATGATCATAACCTTTTCGAAGAAGCTGGTTATGGGTGCGCGCAGGTTGTTCAGGATCTTATTTAGGGTAGCGATTTGATCCTGAGAGCTGCTGAGTTCCTCGCGGGCACTCGCATAGGCTTTGTGGAGTGCCTGTGTGACGGGCTCAGGATCTACATCGGGTACCAGCGGGTAGGTTTCCTCCAGGTCGCGTACAATGCGCTTACAACGTCCGTATGCGTCCTGGGTTTCCTGCCAGCCTTCGGCCTGTACCATCTCGTTGAGACCCTGTACGATACATCGGAGTTCGTAGGGGTCATCGCAGCCGCCGGAGAGTGCGGCTTCTACAACGTCGTGGCAAAAGCCCTCTTCTTTGAGCTGGACGTCCAGGCGGCGGAGGATGAATTCGAATGCGTCGTCCAGGTGCTTTGCCTTAACAGGTAAGAGTTTTGCCGCAGCGGCCAGTCCCTTTTTGAGGGAGAACCGGGAGCGGTGGCCCATCAGGTTGGCCAGCAGTCCCAGAGCATCTCGCCGCAGGCCGTAGGGGTCTGCGGTGGCGCGTGGTTTGATACCGGCGGCGAAGAGGCCGGCCAGGCTGTCCAACCGGTCTGCAACAGAGACAGCGAAGCCGGGGAGAGATTTGGGCACTGCGTCTCCTGGGAAACGAGGACGGTAGTGTTCTTCGATGCCAACGGCCACGGCTTCAGGTTCGCCCGAGGCAAGGGCGTAGTAGCTAAACCAAATCCTCATAAGCGATGTCATTTCCACAACCATGCTGGTGGCGAGGTCCGCTTTGCACAAGGCCGCAGCTCGAAGGGCGGTTTCTTTTTCTTTTTCATCCAGGCCCAGGTCTTTTGCCAGGACGTTCACGAGGCGTTCGATGCGGCGAATTTTGTCGCGCATCGAACCCAGGTCTTCCTGGAAGGTCAGAGTGTCCAGCCGGGGCAGGAAGTCCGCCAGAGGCTTTCCCCGGTCTTCTCGATAGAAGAAGGCAGCGTCTGCGTACCTGGCCCGGATGACACCTTCGTTACCCTGGACTACGAGATCTGGATTGTCTGGATGGCCGTTGGAAACGGTGATAAAAAATGGCAGGAGTCGGCCTGTGTCCGGAGACAGGACCGGGAAATAGCGCTGGTGTTTTTTCATGACGGAGACAAGCACTTCCTGCGGCAAGTCCAGGTGGGCTTCTTCAAAGGTGCCCAGAAGGGCAAATGGGGCCTCTACCAGGTCTGTCACTTCGTCGAGGAGGTCTTCGTCTTCCAGCGCTTTTCCACCTGCTTCTTCGGCCCGTTTTGTAACCTGAGCATGGATGGTGTCACGGCGTTTCTCGCGATTTACGATGAGGCCGTGTTTTTCCAGGGCCGCGTGGTATTCGGTTGCGGATTCGAGTTCAATGTTTGGCGAATGGTCCGGCCGCAGGCCGCGGCTGGTTCGTCCGCTTGTTGCACGGGCATAGGTGAAGGGGATGACCTGGTCGCCGAAGAGTGCCACAATCCAGCGCAGGGGGCGAGAGTATGCCACGCCGTCTGAATTCCAGCGCATGGTTTTGGGGAAATTGAGTGAGGCGATGAGTTCGGGCAATAGCTCAGTTAGAATGTCTTGAGCTTTCTGACCGGGTTCTTGCCGGTTTGCGTACACGTATTCCACGCCTTTTTCGTCTGTGCGGCGTTCCACATTTTCCGGGTCCACGCCCTGGCCTTTGCAGAAGCCCTGCAGTGCACGTGTGGGACTTCCAGATTCGTCGTAGGCGGCTTTTGCGGCTGGCCCACGCACCGTAAGTTCCTGGTCTGGCTGGCGGCCAGAGAGGCCGCGTACGTGGAGGATGAGGCGGCGGGGTGTACCGGTGACTTCGAGCGATTCGTACGAAAGACGGCGGGCGTTGAGTTGTTCGATTGCGCCGGTTCGAAGCTGTTCGATGCCGGATTGCACGTCCGCAGGGGGGAGTTCTTCGGAACCAATTTCCAGGAGGAGGTCTGCGTGCTCACATTCGGGCTGGTCCGGGGTTTGCGGGACGGATACCGGAGGAATTTCAACACGTAATGGATGGCCTGCATCTTCGCGTTGTTTGGCGAAGGCTTCGGCCACCTGGCGGGAGAGGTCGCGCATTTGGGCAAAAAAGCGGGCGCGTTCGGTTACGCCAATGGCGCCGCGTGTGTCCAGCAGATTGAAGGTGTGTGAACAGCGCAGGACATAATCGTGAGCGGGAATGACCAGGTCGCGGTCTAAGGCGGAGCGGGCTTCGGCGGCGAAGATGTCGTACATGCTCTGGAGGCGTTTTACATCTGCCCAGTAGAATTCGTAGTTGCAGTATTCAATTTCCTGGGTTTTGAGGATGTCGCCGTAGGTGACGGTATCGTTCCATTGAAGCTGCCAGACTTCCCGTACGTTCTGGAGGTACATGGCTATGCGTTCCAGGCCGTAGGTGATTTCTACCGCCACGGGGTCTATAGGCATGCCGCCGGCCTGCTGGAAATAGGTGAACT
>JAQCGA010000016.1 GCA_027619145.1 bacterium
TCACCGGCAACTGTCAGGTTCTGGTTTGACCACGAGGTTCCAAGGGCAAATTCAAAAGGTTGCCGCAGGGTGTATTGATCCGAATATCGCTCGGTTGGATAGGTATCGGTGCGATTTTCAAATTCATCTTCGAATTCATCTTCGAGCTTTGTTTTTACGTCAAAGGTCATCGGGGTGGTTATGGATATTCCCAGCCGCAGGCCGGAGGGGAGCGCATAAAGCAGCCCCGCCCGAAGACCCAGCGCTCTGTACGTGTCTTCGAACGCAAATCGCTCGTAGAATCGCACGGTATCTCCGTGGGCGTCCCTCGTGTCCTGTGACGTGAGCTGTTGTTGAAATCGGTCACTGCCTCGCCACATTTGAAGGCTCAATCCCACCGAGACGCCCCGTGCCACATCCACAGCCCCTCCAACGGTGTACGCCTCCATTGTACCGTGAAACTCAGAGAAGCCGGTTCGGTGAAATTGTGCTGCCGTATCGTAGCCGTCAATTTTGAGTCCAAAATCCAGGCTTCGAGTGCGTCCGTATCCTCCAGCAAAGACCAGGCTTCCTCGGCGTACCGGGTGAACATATACCAGGCCCAGCGCGTTCAGGCGGGTGCTGGAAAATTCATCTTCTGCCGGGGTGCCGAAAAATTCTGTTTTGTTCCGAAATTTTTCGTGAGAAAAAGAGGTGTACACGTCGCCTCGTTTGGCGCGTGCCAGACCGGCCGGGTTTGAATATAACCCGGAAAAGTCGTCTGATAGTGTGGTGTATGCACCGCCCATTGCTGTAGCACGTGCGCCAATTCCAACATCGCTGTCCAGTATGATTTCCTGTGCATACGGGCAGGTGCTCCAGAGAAAGATCAGAAGCATACTCCCGTACAGTCCCCGCATCATCGCATTCCTCCCCGAGGTTTTGTTTTTTCTCGTTTTTTCTCCCGCTTTTCTTCTTTTGACTCTTCTTCGTCTTCGTCTTTTGGTTGTGGCGGAGGTGGAGGAGGAGGAGGTGGTGGTGGTGCTGTCATCTGGGGCTGCGTGGGTTCGGGTTGACGGACAGCAGATCCCGAAGGTGTTTCTCCACCGGCGAACCCAGATCGCTGAATCCGGGATCTGGGCGAAATGGTTTGTAGGGGAGGAGGGGGTGACCCGACGGGTAGATGTCTTGGGTGCCACCTGTGGCCAGCATATCCGAGCGGAAGCAGATACCAGCGACCATTCGGTCCGTATACCAGAACGCGGTTGCTCGCGTACACGGGATCATTCCAGAACAGGTTGTACCCGCCTGGAAACCGATCATACTGGTATGGAAGTAGCGTGCGCTGGATCCACCAGTTCTGGTATGGATCGTAGAACATGAGGTCCCACGGATCTGGGGCGTATCCGTACCCAGGAAAGATGCTGGAATGGAAGTATACGTCTACTCGTGTCGGTTCCAAATCTCTGTTGCTCAGGCCAGGGCGCTCAGGCGGTGGTGCCAGCGTGTGCCCAGAGGAGCCTGGGGCCTGTAGTTGGGTATAACATCCTGTGAATGTGGCAACGGCCAGGAAGAATACCAGGATTTGAATGCCCCGTAGCACAGCCTTCACCTCCTTCAGGAGTTTTTGTTTTTTAGATTCTGAACGATTTTGAAAATGGGCACATAGCACTTATATCGCAGACGCCTGGAATGGCGCAAAGTTGCGAGGATATGGGGCCTGAGGGAATGAATATTGAGAGCGTAAAGCATGAAGTTGATCCTGGCTAAGGAGTGATTTCTTTTCCAGCTTGAAAGGTCATGATTTTTTTTGTGCCAAATACATAACGTACGAAACTGCCGTCCCACATTTTTCCATTTCGATAGGTGCCCTGGGCAATTTGTTTTCCGGTTTCATCGTGGTATCTCCACACGCCGCCGGGTTCGTCTTTGACATAGGTCCCTTCCACCTGTTTGATGCCGCTTTTCCAGTAATATGTCCAGGTGCCCACCTTTTCCCCACCTTGATAGGTACCTTTCGCTTTGAGGTTCCCGTTGTTGTGTTTTTCTGTATAAGGCCCATTGGCAGGACCGCAGGCAAAAAGCAGGAAGCCGGCGAGTGTGAAGAGGATGTATTTCATTGGGATCTCCGGGTTCAATTGGATGCTGGCACGCGTTTTTTAAAGGTGAACTGCTGGTCGCGTTTGAAATAGTTAAAGACGCTGCTTCCTCGGCGGCTTTTGTGTAGCGGTTCGGTGAGGCCATTGTCTGTTGCAGGGTCATAGGTGGCAAGCCGGAGACGGTGGACGCGGTTTGGATGATTCACAAAGCTGTAGAGTTCGGCCATCGTGAGTGGGCCTTCTTCTCCGAGGTAGGCACCAAGTATGTATCCGGTGAGGTCGATCCAGATCCACTGGTTGAGGGTGTTGCTGAAAATTTCGGTGGTGTTATGACCTTCAGAAAGACGAAGTTCATAGCCCGGTTCACCGGGTGGGCGAGGGTGATGCGGGCGGCCCATAGAGATGATGCGGCAAGGAATGCCGAGTGCGTTGCAGGCGTGACAGAAGATGGGTGCAATATTTTCGCAGGCAACGCCGCTTTTTCCCGAGCGCGTAAATTCGTACTGGTCAAAGGGGGCCAGACGATTGATCTCATCGGAGGGTACACCCCGGTGTGGCTGGAGTTCCCGGATAAGTACGCGCGCCAAGGTCTGCGCACGTACAAGATCCGACGATTCAGATTTGAGGAAATGTCCCCATGTTTTTTGTGCGAAGGCAATGTTTTCCTGGGTTGGGCTGTGCAGGATCCAGTCATTTACCCGGCTGTATCCCAGGTAGAGATCGGTGTTTCGTACAATCACATACCCCGGCGCGGTCTGTCCGTTGGCGGCGTAAAGTTCGGAGGGATAGTAGTTGATATTGATGTGGTAGGTTCGAGAGGTTTTTCCGGTTTTTGAAATTGCACGGATCGTGGTGTCGGTTTGCTGGTGTTTGGGCTGGTGATTGTCTTCAAAGCGGAGTAAGATTTCGCCGGTGATACTTTCCTGTTCAGGCGCGTGGTTGGTAGAAAAAAGAAAGTGTGAGAAGTCCTGAAGGTCTGAAGAGAGGAGGAGCCGGGCGGCCACTCCGCTGGGGAGGCGTTCGAAGGACTGAAGGTATACGTCTTCCTGATAAGGATAAAGATCCCAGGAATTGGCTTCCAGATTTCGGACGGTGAGGGTTTGCACGTGTTCGGTCATGGAAAAACTCCAATATGTCCAGGGAAGAGGAAGAAGGTGTGCTGGGAATAGTAGGATGTACGCAGGACGGTGTGCCAGAGATTCTTTTACCAGATAGGGATGTGGTCTTCGCGCGGAGAGAACGGGCGGTTGATTTCTGTTTCGTACGCGGAGGGAGTGAGAAGGCCGGCTGTTATCATCTGGTCCAGGAGTCGGTCGCGGAGTTCCAGAGCAGCTCCTGGATTCTCGGTAATTTCAATCATATTTGTGTTGAATGTCAGGTGGCAAAGGAGGAGGGCTTCGCCCAGGTTCAAGCTGTCTGCCATAACAGGTGGCATAATTTGCCCAAAATAGATCTGTACGGCTTGAGGGATTCCGTGTATGGGCCGACTGTTTCCAATGTGCACTGGAATTCTGCTGAGATACTGGCGGGCGATATCGTCTGGTTCGTACTGCATTTGAAGCAGAAAGGTAAATGCGTTGCATTTTAGAGATGGGTAGAGCCCGTTGCCTGGCAAAAGGAGAGATGCAAGGCGTCTGGGAAGCGATGCCGCAGGTTTGGAGATATCGAAGGCTGGGTCTGCATATGCAGCAAGGGCTTCGCGGAGTGTGGGCGGGGTCTGGGAGAGCGTGTCATTATTGGACGCAAGGGATCGGTCCAGGTCTCGGGACCAGGCAACCAGGACGAGAGCGACGAATGTGGCGTAGATGGCCAGCAGGAGCAAGGTGGGCGCGGTATGACGGAAGGTGGAATGTGGCATACGTCAGGTTTGCCGCAGGATCCAGGTTGCGGCATCGGGCAGGTCGGCGGCAATGAAGTCTGCATCTTCCGGGGCGAGATTTTTGCGCGTTTTTGCACCGCCTCCTGTCTCTACGAGGATGGCTCGACAACCGGCGTTGTGGCCAGCTTCCAGATCACTTTTCTGATCGCCTATCATGAACGAAGCGGCCAGGTCCAAGTGCAGGTCCTCGGCGGCCTGGTGCAGCATGGCCGGGCTGGGTTTGGTTTCCGGCGTGTCGGTTTGGTGCTGGGGTAACGGCGCGTTGCGGGAGTGGTACCGGGCGTAGATGCCGTCCAGTTCTACGTCGAAAGGTGCAAGCAGTGCGGCCATTTTGTCGTTGACGGCACCTACGGTTTCTATGGTAACGTAGCCCTGACCCACAGCGGTCTGGTTGGTGACAACAACAAGCGCGTACCCGGCTTCTTGCAGGCGTGCCAGGGCTTCTCCCACGCCGTCTATAAGGCGGAAGGGTTCTGGGCCGGTGCGGTAGGCGGCCTGGGGGTTGATGTTTCCGTCCCGGTCCAGAAAAACGGCTTTTTGACGAGGACGGCCCGGATTGTGCAGGTGGATTTCGGTTTGAACGATTTCATTTTCAGAAATTTCGTAGATTCGGAAGGGGTGTGGCGGCTCACTGAAGGCGGGCGCGGTGCTAAAAAAGACGTGGCCTTCCTGGAAGAGGGATTCTCCCCGGTGATAGTGGCCATTGAGTACAAGGCGCACGCGGGGGTCGGCCAGCAGGGAGGTTTTCAGGCTTTCTGCTTCCCGGTAGGTGTGCGGGTATCCCTGGTTGCGTTCGGGGGCAATGAGGTAGTGCTGGAGGTGGATTTGCGGCCTGGGGTCGTCGTCTGCAAGGGCGGCAAGAAACCGTTCGCGCTGGGTTCCGAGACGCTGGGGGAAATGGTTTTCCACTTCGTCGTCGAAGAAGAGCAAGATCCGATGGTTTGCTACGCCGAAGTCATGCGGAAGGTCACCGAAGACGCGGTGGAAAGATTCGGGATGGTCGTGGTTGCCGTAGAGGAACGCAACCGGGCAGGAAAGTGGTTGGAAGAGTTCTCGAACCAGATGGAGATCTTTTTCACCCAGAGCGAGTAACGCAGGGTCGTGCATGCCGTAGAAGGGGTGGTCCACCAGATCTCCGGTAACCACAACGAGGTTCGGGGATTCGGCCCGAATGCGTTCAACGGCTGTTTCGATCAGGCCCGGCATTTTGCGGCTGAGACGACGAGAGATGGAAGAGGTGCCGGGCAGGTTGCTTCGCAGGTGGAAATCGGAAATATGAGCAATTTTCATGGGGTGAGTTTTGCCAGTTATGGTATAGAAGGTTAAAAGGCGTAGGAGTTGATTATAGATGCAGTTGAATATGCTTCAGGATCGGTGTTGCGTCAATGAAAAAGGCAAGAGAGAAGGTATTGTGATTGGGTGGTTAAGATGGCGCTGGTTCCCGGTGCGTAAATTTGATATATTGCTCAGTACAAAAAGAAGAATTTTTTGAACCGACCAGGGAGGATAACGCATGGCGAAGCGCGAGATCAAGCATCCGGAAAAGCAGGCAGATACGGGCGCCTATTCGGCGGCAGTGGAGATTGACGGTTGGGTGTACGTAAGTGGACACGGGCCGCTGGATATGAAGACGGGTGAAGTGATTCAGGGAGATATTGGGACGCAAACACGTATTACGCTGGAGCATATTCAGAAGGTATTGGGTGAGGCTGGGTGTACGATGGATGACGTGGTGAAGTCCACTTGCCATCTGGCGGATATTCAGGATTTTCAGGGGTTCAATAAAGTTTATTCGGAGTTCTTCAAAGGGGTACGGCCCGCACGGACCACGGTGCAGTCCGGGTTGCTGGGCATTAAAGTAGAAATTGATGTTGTGGCGAAGAAGTCCATGTAGAAGGGGCTGAAGTCAGAAGCCAACTGGAGTGATCCACCGGGTTGCTCCGAACACAAACAGGAGGTGGTATGTTAAAGGTTGGAGACGATGCGCCAGATTTTTCGGTCCAGGATCATACCGGACAAGAAGTGAGTTTGAGCAATTATTCTGGGAAGACTGTTGTGATGTGGTTTTACCCCCGTGCAAATACAGGTGGCTGAACGGCTGAAGGCATTGGATTCCGTGATCGAATCCAGGACTATGAAAGCCGGGGTGTGCAGATTGTAGGTGTGAGTACAGACGGCGTAGAGGCGAATGCTTCTTTTGCGGAGAAAAATGATTTTCCATATCCGCTGTTGTGCGATGTGGACAAAGAGATCTGTGTTGCTTACGGGGCGTGCGAGAGCGCAGAAGATTCCAGCGCAAAACGGATTTCGTACGTGATTGGACCGGATGGGAAGATTCTTCAGGCTCATGCGACGGTGAATGCCCGGGAGCATCCGGAAACACTTCTGGCATCGCTTTAGCACAGAAATACGGCAGGCGGGAAGCTTGGGGAGGGCGGTTTCTCGTCTGCCGTTTTGCCTTTTTATTGGGAGATCGGGTTCTGCATGTTGCTTAAAGAAAATGAGATTGCATTTTTCAGGTATCGAAATCGGTTGTTGGCTGGGGTGTGTCTGGCACGTGAGAAGGGCAAGGCGCGTTTTGCGGTTTCTGCAAAAGAAGCGGTGAATGTGCCATTGGAAAATGTATTGCTGACAACGGGCCAGGTTTCGGCAGATGCCGGAGTGGCCGAGGCCTGGATGGCGCGTGCAGAGGCGGATGGTGCGCCGTTCGACCTGATCGAGGTGTGGGATCTTGTGCGGGAAGAAGGTACGGTCTGGCAGTTGGCAGAACTTGCGGAGTTTTATTTTCAAGATGGGGTTGCGCCGGAGCATCTGGGGGCATTGTTGATGCATCTGGAAGCCTGTGACTATTTTGAACGAAATGAGGCCGGGTACCGGGCTCGGGATGAAGCGGAGGTAGAACAGAAACGAGAAGAGAAGGTCCGAGAGGCTGCACGGGAGGAAGAAAAAACGTTGTTTCAGCGGTGGTTTTTGCAAGAAGAAGAGATGGACAATCTGGAGGGACACCGTGAACGGTGGATTGAAGCACTGAAGGATTATGTGCTCTACGGTGAAAGCAGCACTTATGCGCGCAGTCTGGAGCGGTTGGCGGGGCAACGTGTGGATGACCGGCGGGCATTTCAGCATCTGGTGAAAGTGGGTGCCTGGGAGTCGGATGTACACCTGGAACTGGTGCGCAAAGAGGTTCGGGTACATTTTCCGGAGCCGGTTCTTCTGGCGGCAGAAACGCTTCAGTTGGAAGATTTGCTGGCAGATCCCCGGCGGCGAGATTTGACGGATGTTCCGGTGTTTACGGTAGACGATGAGAACACGACGGATATGGATGATGGGATGTCGATCGTCTTTCGCGAAGACGGTTCAAGCCAGTTGGGTGTGCATATTACGGATATGGCGTCTTTAATTCCAATGAACTCCGATCTGGATCGAGAGGCTGCGGCGCGGGTTTCAAGCCTGTACTTTCCGGAGCAGAAGATCCCAATGTTCCCGGATCGGATTTCCCGTGAACTGGGCAGTCTGTGTCCTGGCGTACCGCGTTTGGCATTGAGCATGTTGTTTGAAGTAACAGCGGAAGGAGAAGTTGGTGCATTTGAGCTGGTTCCATCCGTCATTTGTTGCCGGGATAAGTTGAGTTACAATCGGGTAGATGCTGTGCTGGAGGATCGAAAGGATCCGTACCACGCTCCGTTTTTATTTTTGCATCGGATTGCCGAAGCACACTGGGTGGAGCGGTTGCACCAGGGGGCTATTTCGGTGGAGCATCCGGACCGGCAGATTCAGGTGGATTCGGAGGGAAAGGTAGAAATTTCCATGCAGCCCCGGAATTCTCGGGCGAATTTGCTGGTAAGCGAGTTGATGGTGATGGCCAATTCAGGCCTGGCTGGCTTCTGCCGGGACCAGGAAATTCCGATTGCTTTTCGGACCCAGCAAGCGCCGGATCTTTCGGAACTGGAAGAAGACGACAACGAAATTCTGCATCGGTACAGGATTTTGCGCCGCATGCGCCGGGCTTCCATGAGCGTGGAGCCGGGCCTTCACGGAGGGCTGGGCGTGGAGCCGTACTGTCAGGTTTCGTCACCCTTGCGACGGTATGCGGATCTGGTTGTGCAGCGGCAGGTTATTGCATTTTTAACAGGACAAGACTTGCCGTATCACACGGAGGATATCCGAAACACGCTGTTTGCTACAGAAGAGCGAATGGGGGAGCTGATTCGGTTGGAGCGGCGCCGGGAGCGATACTGGTTGTTGAAATATTTGAGCCGATTTATCGGGGAAGAATTTGAGGCAATGGTGCTGGAAGCCTGGGATCGGGAGGTGAATGTGGAGATCCTGGCTCTGGCGTTTCAGACGGCTGTTCGATTCAGCCGGCCGGTAACACCGGGGGAGCGGGTCCGGCTGCGTTTGGGGCGTAGCGATCCGTGGGCGGACGATCTTTCGTTTACACCGCTGGACTGAGTGGCTATGATCGGAGCTTGACAGGCGCAGGGCGTTCACTTATATAGAAGAAACGCTGGAAGAAATACCTGTTGAGGTTAGAATAGGCTGGTTTACGAGAAAATGCAGGTTGTTTTACTCAAAGACAAGGAGGGTGACCCCGTGGAAGAACAGGATAAGCCAGAGGTCCCGACTGGGGTGTCTCGGAGGCAGTTTCTGCGAGGGATGGGGACGAGTGTTGCGGCCACCGGGTTGTTGTCTGCTGGGTTGTCGCCGGTACAGAGCGAAGCGGCTTCGGGGCAGGTGCTGGGGCCGGGTGCGGTAGACCTGTCTCTTCAGGTGAATGGTCTTGCCCGGCGTGTGAAAGTAGAACCCCGGCACACGTTGCTGGAGGTGTTGCGGAACCGGCTGGATGTGACTGGGCCGAAACCCATTTGTGAGCGCGGTTCTTGCGGAGGGTGCACGGTGCTGGCAGACGGGCAGCCGGTGTATGCGTGTATGTTGCTGGCGGTGGACGTGGTGGGAAAGGAGATTACAACGGTAGAAGGTCTGGCAGATGGAGATCGGTTGCACCCGGTGCAGGAGGCATTTATTCAACACGATGCACAGATGTGTGGATTCTGTACGCCGGGGTTTGTCATGTCTGTCAGTGCGCTGTTGGATCGAAACCCTACCCCATCGCTGGATGATGTGAAGTCTGCCGTGTCGGGGAATTTGTGTCGTTGCGGGACGTATCCGCGTGTATTTGAAGCGGCGCTGACGGCCGCCCGGATGAAGCGTGGGGAGGGCTGAGCGATGGCTGAAATGAAAGAATGGGGTCCACGGACCCTGACGGGTACAGATGTGACCCGGATGGAAGCGGTTCAGAAGGTGACTGGCAAGGCCAAATATACCTACGATATTAATCTGCCGGGATTGCTTTACGGAATGATTCTACGTTCGCCGCATCCCCATGCAGAGGTGGTACGCGTAGATCTGGGTGGCGCACAAAACTTCCCTGGTGTACGTGCCGTGGTGGATTTTGAAAAGAAAACGGTACGGTATGCTGGCGAGGAAGTGGCCGCTGTTGCTGCGATTAGCCCGGAAGCGGCCGCGGCGGCATTAAAACAGATCCACGTGACGTATAACCCGTTGCCATTTTCGGTGCGCGAAGAAGATTCGATGGCACCAGATGCGCCACAGATTCACCCGCAGGGGAATGTGGTGGTAAAGGACCCTTCGGAGCGCGGCGATGTAGAGGGTGGATTTGCTCAATGCGAGGCTGTGATTGAGGCGACGTATCGGGTACCGGTGCAAACGCATTCTTCGTTGGAGACGCACGGGGTGGTGGCAAAATGGGATGGGGATAAGCTGACGGTATGGTCTTCTACGCAGGGTGTGGTGAGCGTGCAAAATGAATTGGCGAGCTGGTTTGAGATACCGAACAGCCAGGTGCGTGTGATTACAGATCATATGGGCGGTGGGTTTGGGAGCAAGTTTGGAGCAGGCGTAGAAGGTGTTGCTGCAGCGAGGTTGGCACGGTCTGCAGGGGCACCTGTGAAATTAATGCTAAGCCGGAAAGAAGAACATTTGTGTGTGGGGAATCGCCCATCTGCGGTGATGAAGATTCGGATTGGGGCAGGAAAAGACGGGAAACTTCTGGCTTTTCATTCCAGCACGTACGGTACCGGTGGCGTGGGTGGATTAGGCGGTATTCCGTTGCCTTACGCGTTTCATGTGCCGAATCGAAAAGCAGAAATCCAGGATGTGCACATCAATGCGGGCGCTTCCCGGGCAATGCGTGCACCGGGGCATCCGCAGGCTGCATTTGCGATGGATTCGGCTATGGATGAACTGGCCGATGCGCTGGGGATGGACCCGCTGGAATTTCGCAGGCAGAACGGTTCTTCTCAGAACGAGATCCGCCTGAAGCAGTACGATATTGGCGCAGAGCGGATTGGATGGCACCGGAGAAATACGGTGGCTGGTTCTGGAGATGGGCCGGTCAAGCGCGGTATTGGCATGGGCTGTGGGTTGTGGGGGGGAAGTGGGCGCAAGGGCACGTTTGCCGAGGTGAGCATTCATCCGGATGGAACGGTGGATGTGAAGAGCGCCACGCAGGATATTGGGACGGGAATTCGTACGGTGATGGCAATGGTTGCCGCTGAAGAACTGGGCCTGAAACTGGACCAGGTACGTTCCCACGTGGGCGATACAGATTACCCTCCTGGACGCGGAAGTGGTGGGAGCACAACGACACCTTCTACGGTGCCTGCGGTGAAACGTGCGGCTCGGGAAGCCAAGCAACAGTTGCTTGACCGTGTGGCACCCGCCCTGGGTGTAGATGCAGGCCGGTTGGAAGTTCGAGATGGATTTGTGTATGTGAAAGGTGAGACGGAGCGGTGGAATTGGGCGGAGGCAACCGCACAACTGGGTGGAAGTGCGGTGGTGGTGACGGCGGAGTGGGAGGAGGGTTTTTCGGATAGTGGTGTGGCAGGTGTGCATTTTGCCGAGGTAGAAGTAGATACGGAGACCGGGCGTATTCAGCCGATTAAGGTTGTGGCGGTGAACGACTGTGGCCTGGTTGCCAACAAGATGACAGCGGAAAGCCAGGTAAACGGAGGGGTGATAGGCGGGATCAGTTATGCCTTGCTGGAAGATCGTTTGCTGGATGAGACAACCGGGTTGATGCTGAACCCGAATCTGGAGACCTACAAGATTGCCGGGGCGATGGAGATGCCCGAGATTGAGCCGATTCTGCTGGATATGCCCGAGCGCGGTGTGATTGGGCTGGGTGAACCCACGGCGATTCCGATTGTGGGCGCTATTGCAAATGCCGTGTACAATGCAATTGGTGTGCGCCTTCGAGAATTTCCAATGACACCTGACAGAGTTTTGACCGCCCTGGGCAGGGTATAAAGGAGGATCGCTGTGAATGCGTTTGAGTACGTGAATCCATCCAGCCTGAGAGATGTAGCGAGCCTGTTGGGCGACCAGCCGGACCGGAAGGCAGTGGTGATTGCAGGAGGAATTGACCTCCTGGGTGAGTTAAAGGACGAACTGATTGCACCAGAGCGTCTGGTAAACCTCAAGGCGCTGCCAGATTTGAAATATATTCGGTCCGAAAAGAAGGCGCTAAAAATAGGGGCGACGACCACACTGACCGAGATTGCGACACACGCGGAGATTGGCACTACGTATGCGGCGCTTGCACAGGCGGCTGAGTCTGTGGCTTCTTTGCAAATCCGCAATGTGGGTACTATTGGTGGAAACCTGTGCCAGCGGCCCCGGTGCTGGTATTACCGCAGCAATGATTTCCATTGTCTGAAAAAAGGCGGCAACATGTGTTATGCCGTTGGGGGCAATAACAAGTATCATGCCATTTTAGGTGGAGATCCATGTTATATCGTGCATCCATCGGATCTGGCACCCGCGTTGATTGCACTGGATGCCAGGATACGGATTCAGGGAGCGCGTGGGAGGCGGAATAGCAACCTCGAAGATTTTTACGTACTGCCAGAAAAACAGTTGAATCAGGAGACGGTTCTGCGGCCAGACGAGGTGGTTACGGAGATAGAGATTCCCACCCCGAAAGAGGGAACCCGGAGCGTGTACTTAAAGTTCAAAGAGAAGGGGACAATGGATTTCGCGCTGTCTGCGGTAGCTGTGGTCGTGCAGGTGGACGCCGGGGTTTGCCGGTCTGCCCGAATTGTACTGGGCGGTGTGGCGCCAACACCCTGGCGTGTGCAGGATGCGGAAAGAATCTTGACCGGGCAGCGGATTACCGAAAATCTGGCGGTGCTGGCCGCCGAGGCCGCACTGGCTGGTGCGGCACCCATGGATTATAATGCGTACAAAGTGTCGCTCACAAAGACGCTTGTTCGGCGTGCTGTGATGGCGGTGGCTTCATAAAAATGAGGTGCGTTCTATGGCCAATGAGAAGATGAACGGTCGACCCAATTTAGAGTTTTGCAAGAATCTGAGGACCAAGAGGTATTATTTTTCAGACGAGCCACCCGCGAGGTACCTGGCCGAGGAGACGGCGACGACAGGGTACTGGTGCTTGCGTACAATGGGAAATTTTGGTCCAGACGACGCGTTTGCCTGTCCGGGAACGTGTACTGCCGAGCGGATGTGTTACGCGTCCAGCACACCGAGGCCGGTATAGGATTGCAGCAGGCCTTCACGAACGAAGTGCAGGAACAGAATATGCAGAGTTCTCTGGTACAGGCAGATGAAGAATGGGGTGGAGACCTGGAAGGTGCCCGGGCCCAGGTAGATGACCTTGTAGATATTCTGAGTCAGGTGAAGGTGTTTGAGACGCTTTCCATGGACGAATTGCGCCAGATTGAGCGTATCGTACATCGCAGGGTCTATCTTCCGGAAGAAGTTATTGTACGCCAGGGTGCACCGGGCGTTGGGATGTATATTATTCAGACTGGCAGTACCAGTGTGCTGTTGGAAGCAGAAGGTGGGCAGAGAATACGCCTGGCTACGTTGAACGACGGGCAGTTTTTTGGGGAGATGTCTTTGCTGGACGGGGCACCCCGCGCTGCTTCGGTTGTGGCGAATGAGCGTGCACACTTGATTGGGTTTTTTCGGGCAGATCTGATGGATCTTATTGAGCATTCGCCCCGGCTGGGGTTCAAGATCGTTTTTCACCTTTCACTACTGATGAACCGTCGCCTCCGGGAGACATTGCTGGAGTACCGGGGGGCGTGCAGATCTTTGCGGCGGTTGCGTGCAGGCCGGTGAACGTGTCGGCAGATCATTTCCTGCTGAAAAGTGCATAAATAAATGGACTACGGTGTTTCCAGATGGCGGCACAAGCCGCCTTTTTTTGCCGTATTTGGGCTGGCTGCCGGTGGGTACTATGTTGCCGGAAAAATGGCTCTGTTACTGGCTATCCCGCCAGGGTATGCCACGGCTGTATGGCCAGCGTCTGGTATTGCGCTGGCCAGTGCGTTGTTGTGTGGGTACCGCGTGTGGCCCGGGGTCTTGCTCGGGTCGTTTTTTGTGAATGTGGGAACCTCCTTTGACGCATCTACTACGGCTTCTATTTTGAAGTCTCTGATGCTTGCTACGGGAATTGGCGGAGGGGCTGCCTTTCAAGCTGTTGCGGGTGCATGGTTGATCCGCCGGTTCGTTGGGTTTCCGAACGCGCTGGATCGAGAGAAGCAGATTGCCGGATTTCTGGCTCTTGGGGGTCCGGTCAGTTGTACAGTGAGTGCTACGGTGGGCGTAGTGAATTTGTGGTTGAGCGGTGTACTGGGTGGGGCGCAGGTACCGCTGAGTTGGTTTACCTGGTGGGTTGGAGATACGATAGGTGTATTGATTTTTACGCCGCTGGTTTTTATCTGGACAGCAGTACCCCGAAATGTCTGGCGTGCACGTCGTGTTTCACTGGGGTTGCCGCTGTGTATTACGTTTCTACTATCTGTTTTGGTTTTTGTGCGTGCAAGCGCCTGGGAAGAAAAACGGCTACATTTCGAGTTTGAACGTTTGGCGGAAGGCTTGAGCCGGTCCATCCAGTACAGGGTGAGTACGTATCTTCAGACTCTGGGTTCTATCGAGAGCTTTTACAAAAGCTCTCCGGAGTTTGAGCGTGGCCAGTTTGATGTTTTTGCTGGCAATCTGTATCTCCAGCATTCGGGAATCCAGGCGTTGTCGTGGGTGCCGCGCGTACCTGGTTCAAAACGGGCACAATATGAAGAAGATGCACACAGGACGGGGTCTTTAGATTTTCGGTTTACAGAGCGGAATGCACAAGGCGAAATAATCCGGGCAGGACACCGGGACGAGTATTTTCCTGTTTATCATATGGTGCCTTTGGCAGGCAATGAAAGTTCGCTGGGATTCGATTTGGCATCCAATCCTGCGCGTCAAACCGCTCTGGCTTTGGCCAGAGATCTGGGCCGTCCTGTTGCAACTTCCCCAATTACGCTTGTTCAGGAAACGGGGAATCAGTCCGGTTTTCTGGTTTGTCTGCCTATGTATAAACGCAGCGTGTATCCTGGCACCCTTGAAGAACGCCGCCGGTATTTAGAAGGGTATGCGACGGGTGTGTTTCGGTGCGGGGATATGGTGAATGCGGTGCTCCAGAATGGAGAGTGGCAGGGGTTGATGTTCCAGCTCTACGATGTGTCGGATTCTTTAGCACATGTGCGCGTATACGATGGCAGAGCAGATATGGGGGAGGCTGGGGATCGCGTCTCTTCTATGCATTGGGAAACTACACTGGATGTGGCGGAGCGGGTATGGCGTTTGCATGTTGGGCCTACGCCGGAATACCTTACGATGCAAAGTACCTGGCAAGCGTGGGGCGTTTTGGTGGGTGGACTCTTTTTTACGAGTTTGCTGGGGGCTTTTCTTCTGGTTGTCACAGGGCATACGGCACGGGTTGAAGAGGTTGTGCATGAACGGACGGCAGACCTGGAAGCAGCGAATGTGAGATTACAGGATGAAATTGTAGAGCGGAAAAGCGGAGAGGAAGCCCTGTACGAGGCCAAGAATGTTGCGGAAGCGGCCAACCGTGCCAAGAGTGAATTTCTGGCCAATATGAGCCACGAGATCCGGACACCGATGAACGGTGTGATTGGAATGACTGGGCTGGCGCTGGATACAGAGTTGACCGCCGAACAAAAAGAATACCTGAATCTGGTGAAAGTATCTGCAGATGCTTTGATGGAAATTATCAATGATATTCTGGATTTTTCCAAAATTGAAGCCGGAAGACTGGACCTGGAGCAGGTTGAGTTCGACTTGCATGCCAACCTGAGAGAGGCGCTCCAAACCCTGGAGACAAAGGCTACGGAGAAAGGGCTAGAGCTGGTGTTGGATCTGCGGCCCGATGTACCGGAACAGGTGGTTGGAGATCCGGGACGATTGCGTCAGGTCATGATAAACCTGCTGGGAAATGCCGTTAAATTTACGGAACAAGGTGGCGTGAGCGTGCGGGCCGAAGTGGAGGCGATTACGGAAGATGCAGTACATTTGCGTGTTTGTGTGTCCGATACGGGAATTGGGATTCCGCTTGAAAAACAGCAATCTATTTTTGAGGCGTTTACCCAGGCCGACGGGTCTACAACGCGGCATTATGGCGGTACAGGATTGGGATTGACCATTTCGATGCAGCTGGTGGAAATGATGGGAGGGAAGGTGTGGTTGGAGAGCGAAACAGGAGAAGGGAGTCGGTTATTTTACGGTTATTCTGAAATTAGACCAGCGGGCCGAGGGTGTGATCCGGGCAACAGTTGCGGGGCATACGGGGGTCCGTCCGGAAGGTTCAGGAGATTCGGTTCCGGTTATGGAGAAGCCTTCTCTGCAAGAAAACCAAAGGCCTTTGCACATTCTACTTGCCGAAGATAATGCTGTGAACCAGCGGTTGGCCGTGGGGTTACTTGAAAATAGAAGTCATAGGGTAAGGGTTGCGTCCAATGGGCAGGAGGCGTTGGACGTTTTGGAGGCAGAGCATTTTGATCTGGTGATTATGGATGTGCAGATGCCCGATGTAGATGGATTTGAGGCAACGGCGCGGATCCGTGAACGGGAACAGATAACCGGCGGGCATGTACCGATTATTGCGATGACGGCCTATGCGATGAAAGGCGATCAGGAACGTTGTCTGGCGTCAGGAATGGATGCGTACGTAAGCAAACCGGTTCAGGCACAGGAGTTGTTTCGAGCAATTGATACCGTGTTAGGGCAGGTTGTAAAGGAGGAGCCGTTGAGAGATGCCGGAGGAGATCAGGAAGTATTCAATAAGGATGAACTCCTGGAGCGCGTAGATGGAGACGAAGCGCTTTTTGATGAGCTGATTGGGCTGTTTCTGGAAGACTGTCCAACGGTACTGGCGGATATCCGTGCTGCGGTTGAACAGAAAGATGGAGAGGAACTGGAGAGGGCCGCACACCGAATGAAAGGGATGGCCGGAAATTTCAGTGCCGGCCCAGTTGTTGCCGTGGCGCACCGGCTGGAAGGAATGGGGCGCGAGGGTAACCTGGGAAGTATTGAAGAGGAGTACAAAGAATTGAAGGTGGAAGCGCTTCGGCTGATAGACGCTTTGGAGCGGGTTCGGACGGATACAGGTGGGACGAAGTAAGTAAAATATCAATGATCCGACGTCGGGATTTTCCCCGGTGTGCGGTAGAATCAGCGATTTCTTTTGTGGGTCTGAAACACAAACAAGGGCGAAGGGAGGGCGCATGGATCGGGAGGCCTGGAAAACCGCATTGCAGGTTTTCCTGCTGATCGGCGTACTGTACCTGTTCCTGGTCAGCATCGGGTTGATGGGGGCGGCATTCAAACTGTTCGGCAAAGGATTTGCCCAGCAGCTTGTGGAGACAACATCGAATCCTCTGGTGGGGCTGTTTGCAGGTATTCTGGCAACCACACTTGTGCAGAGTTCTTCTACGACCACGTCAATTGCTGTGGGCCTGGTGGCTGCTGGTGGATTGACGGTTTCAGGTGCAGTGCCGATTATTATGGGTGCCAATATTGGTACCAGCGTGACAAATACCCTGGTTTCTATGGGGCATATCACACGTAAAGAAGAGTTTCGGCGTGCGCTGGCGGGTGCTACGGTACACGATTTTTTCAATGTAATATCAGTACTGATCCTTTTCCCACTGGAACTGTGGTTTGGTTATCTGGAACACCTTTCCCAGCTGGTGTCCGGAGGGTTTGTTGGGGCAGGTGGTCTGGCGTTTGCCAGTCCAATCAAGCTGGCTGTCCAGCCGGCGGTAGGTGTAGTTGTGGCTGCGCTGGGGGAGAACAGCACGCTGATTCTGATTCTTTCATTGGTCATGATGTATGGTGCGCTGAAATTCCTGGTGGACCTGGCCCGGGGTCTGGTGGTACGGCGGGCGGAACGTTTTTTGAACCGCTATTTATTCGGTGCACCGTCTCTGGCCATGTTGTTTGGCCTGGTGTTGACGGTGATGGTGCAGAGTAGTTCTATTACAACTTCGCTGGTTATTCCGCTGGTAGGGGCGGGTATCTTGACGTTGGAGCAGATTTTTCCGTACACGCTGGGCGCGAATGTGGGGACTACGGTTACGGCAATGCTGGCGGCGCTTTCTACGGGGAATATTGCCGCCGTTACGATTGCGTTCGCGCATCTCTTTTTTAATTTAAGTGGAATTTTGTTAATTTATCC
>JAQCGA010000665.1 GCA_027619145.1 bacterium
CGGAACCGTACGCGGAACCAGACGTCCGGAACGCGGAGCGATCACGCCTGTCTCTATAGCGTGGATTGTGGTTCGGAAGAGACCGGGCGGAACGAGGATTGTTCCAGTGCGCTGGTGGAGTTCGCTTCGGGGGCACACGGGGTGTATACGCAGGTGTTTTATACACGTAGAGATGCGGGTGTGCGTGGGGCCACTGTAAGCGGATATATGGGTACTGTGGGTTTTGATTGGTACCAGAACGAGTTAAGGCGTGTGCGGCACCACGGGCCATTTAGCGCAACAGAAGGGGCAACTGAGGGCGCGAGTCACTTTGGGGGAGATATTGAACTGGGGTGGGATTTTGTGGAGTTGATTAAGAGTGGAAAAGAAGTGCGAACGCCGATTCAGACGGGTCTCCAGAGTGTGTACGCTTGCCTGGCGGCAAAAGAGTCTGCTGAGACGGGACAGTTTATGAAGGTTCGGCAGGTGGGGCAGGTGTCTTGAAATCTTTACACGTTCAAACACCGTTGTGGGAGTCCCGGCCGCTGCAGGCTGTGATGGGTGTGCCTGTATTCTTGAAGATGGATGCGTTGCAGCCGGTGGGTTCGTTTAAGATTCGGGGCATCGGATTTGCCTGCCAGCAGCGCGTTGCGGAAGGCGCAACGCATCTGGTTTGTTCGTCTGGCGGAAATGCAGGGTACGCGGTGGCGTATGCCGGGCGGGAACTGGGAGTTCGGGTGACGATTGTGGTGCCGGAGACGGCGTCCGAACAAGCCCGGGAGAAGATTCGGGGCGAAGGTGCGACGCTGTTGGTGCACGGTGAGGTGTGGGATATTTCTCACGCGCACGCGCTGGAACTGGCTTCAGAAGCGGGATCGGCGTACGTACATCCGTTTGACGATCCGGTGGTGTGGCAGGGGCACGCGTCTATGATCGAAGAGGTAGCGGAATCTGGTGTGAAGCCGGGGGCCGTTGTGGTGTCTGTTGGTGGGGGTGGATTGTTGTGCGGTGTTCTGGAAGGGATGCATCGGGTGGGTTGGACGGATGTGCCGGTGGTGGCCGTAGAGACGGAGGGCGCGGCTTCTTTTGCGGCGTCTGTTGAAGCGGGTCGGTTGGTTACACTGGATCGAATTCGGTCGATTGCGACCACGCTGGGTGCGCGGACCGTAACGGCCGAAGCCCTGGCCTGGTGCGGGCGGCATCCGATTCGGCCCTGGACGGTGTCTGACCGGGAAGCCGTAGATGCCTGTATGCGGTTTGTGGACGACCATCGGGTGCTGGTGGAGCCTGCATGTGGCGCGGCACTTGCGGCGGTATATGGCCAGGCCGAGCCGTTGTTGGACCAGGCGTCTGTGCTGGTGATTGTATGTGGCGGCGCAGGGGTGAGCCTGGAGTTGTTGCAAGAATGGGATGCAAAGGTGTAAAACGTAGAGGGTACGTTCGCGTAGGGGCGACCCACCGGGGCGCCCGCTCTTCCAATTTTAACATACGGGGCGCGAATATAAATTATAACGATATGAGGAGGAGTGAATGGTTGTTTTTACGACGTCGATGGGTGAGATCAAACTTGAAATGCTTTCGGAGCAGGCACCAATTACGGTAGAGAATTTTGTGCAGTACGTGGAGGATGGGTTTTTCGACGGTACCATTTTCCACCGGGTAATGCCTGGGTTCGTGATTCAGGGTGGGGGATTTACGGCGGAGATGGAGCAGAAGGCCACGCGGGATAAGATCAAGAATGAAGCAGACAACGGGGTGAAGAACGAGCGGGGTTCACTTTCGATGGCGCGGACGCAGGAGAAGGACAGCGCGACCTCTCAGTTTTTTATCAATTTGAAGGATAACGATTTTCTGGATCATGGGACGCGAGATTTTTGATATGCGTTTTTTGCGCGTGTGGTAGAAGGCATGGATGTGGTAGATGAAATTGCGAAGGTGGCCACGGGGAATCATGGGATGCATCAGAATGTGCCTGTGGAGCCGGTCGTGGTAGAGTCTGCACGACAGACGGAGGAATGAGAGTGGTGGGCCGAATGGGAAAGATTGGAAGTCCGCTATGCTGATTCCGGAGTTGTTTCCGCCGAGGTATTTTTGCCGGCAGGATGAGACGGAAGACGAACTGTTCTACCGGGAGCCTCGGCGGGTGGTTCATCTGGACGATGGGGCAATTGCATGTTTGAGTGAGCGGTTCGGGGAATTGCTGGCGCCCGGGGGGGTATACCTGGATTTAATGAGTAGCTGGCGTTCACATTTGCCCGAATCGCTCTTGCCTGCGAAGGTGGTGGGGTTGGGTATGAATGCAGCGGAGATGGATGAGAATCCGCAGGTACAGGAGTATACCGCACACAATTTGAACCGAAGTCCGGTGCTGCCATTTCCGGATGGGATGTTCGACGGTGTGTTGTGTACGGTATCGGTGCAGTATTTAACAAAGCCGATTGCAGTATTCCAGGCTGTGAATCGGATTTTGAAACCAGGTTGCCCATTTGTGGTTTCATTTTCCAATCGATGTTTTCCACAAAAGGCGGTGGCTGTGTGGTTGGCCGCAGACGATGCGCAGCACGTGGCGCTGGTGCGTAGCTACTTTGACGCTTCCGGAAACTGGATGAATTTGAATACGTGGGATAATTTGAATGCGCGTGGTGAAAAGGATCCGATGTTTCTGGTGTGGGCAACAAAACGGAACTGACTGAGCAGGAGGTGTGATGGGCCGGTCATTTCGTTCAGCCATTTTCTACCGAGGCGAGAATTGATTTTCAGTACGTCCGGTGAGCGGACCAGGGCGCAAGTTCGGAAGGATCCTTATCCAAGTTTTAATTTCAGTCGTGTGGCGGGTTGTGCAGGGTTAGACCGGCAGGTGCGGGGAGTTGGTGGTGGAC
>JAQCGA010000666.1 GCA_027619145.1 bacterium
ATACTGAATGATTTTATATGAAATAATATTATATCATAAAATACATTGTAAATAGTTATTTTTTCAGATATTTCCGCTGGAGCATCTTTCGGCTGTGCCGATGTATATACCGTAGGTTGTAAGGGGCATCGGGAGTGATTGTTTGCAGTGGCGATTTGGGTGTGAGGCAACCTGGTGCATTGTGCAAAAGTACCTTCACCTTTCTTCTTTTATGCGATCCGCGAGGTTGTTTCCGGATCGCCTGTCTGGCCCGGAACCGTTTTCCGCTTCAATAAGGATGGCCTATACCACTACAGGAAAGAGTTTTCAATGAATTCCAGCGTCCGTTTCAAACCGTTGCCACCCACCGAAGATGGAAAACCCTCCGAGACCCGACAGGAGAAGTTGCGAAGGATCCAGGCTCAGGTGAACAAAGGATTTTATACGCAGGAGGACGTGCTGCGCGATGTTGCAGACGCGTTGCTGATGAACCCGAGCGCTTTTGAAAACCTGAACGAAAAAGAAACCTAAAAGTATGCTGCGTGGGAAAACTTGAGTGGAGGCCGGTGCCGAAAGGCGCTGGCCTTTTTCTATTGACAAAAACCGGTGAACACGTGCATGTTGTAAAAACTTTGGACGGCTGACGGCCCTATGGTGGAGGTTTCCAGTGGAGGGTCGGGGTTTTGATTGGGCGAAACAAGACCGTGTTTCGAGCGGATCTTTCCAGGCCCCGGCGGAAAAGCCCTCCGGGGCTGTTTTTTAGGCGGGTGCGTGGTTCGGGGTCGCGCAGGTCGATTGCGAGGTTTACATGAGCCGAATTCTCCAGGTGGAGCATCTTTGTGCAGAGCCGGGGCAGCGGTGCGAAGGGTATTTAACAGCCGGTGAGATGCAGGATGGGGCACCGGTTCGGTTGCCGGTGGTGCTGTTGAATGGAACCAGGCCAGGCCGTACGCTGTACGTGCAGGCGATTAGTGATGGAGACGAGTTAAATGGGATTGCGGTAATCCGGCGGGTTTTAAAACGGCTGGACCCGGATACGTTAAAAGGGCGGGTGATTGCGGTATTGATGGTGAATTTTCACGCATTCCATGCAGGGCAGTCTGTAAGCCCGGTGGATGAAAAAAAAATGAACCGGTGTTTTCCGGGCCGGAAAGATGGTACGTCCAGCGAGCGGATCGCATATCAACTGTTCCACAGTGCGGTGCAGCAGGCGGATTTGTGTATCGATCTGCACCAGGGTGGAATCCGGCCGATGATTGATGAGGTACGCGTTCGGGCGGACCGGCGAAAACGGATTCATCGGGCATGTTTGGAACTGGCACGGGTCTTTGGAATTGGGTATATCCTGGATAGCCGGGGGCCGGACGGCCAGCTTGCCCGCGCGGCACCCGATGAGAATATCCCTACGATTGATCCGGAATTGGGCGGGTGTATTGGCTGGGATGAGGAGAGTATTCAGAAAGGTGTTGTGGGCGTAGAAAATGTGCTCAAACACTACGGATTTATTTCGGGTACTCCGCAAATTCCGGAACGGCAGGTAGTGGTTGATGGACACCTGGCGTTGATTTCCAATCGGGGCGGATTTGTGGAATACCACGCGGCGTTATACGATCATTTACAGAAGGGCGCTCCGGTGGCGGATATTACAGATCCGTTCGGAAAGGTGCTGGAAACATTGTACGCGCCGCAGGAGTCGATTTTGTGGTCGCGGACGTTACGGCCGATGGTGTCCAGTGGGGAATGTGTGGCCACGGTAGGGAAGAATATTCGGTATATCTGAGAAGCGGTTTTTGAAGGCGGGCGTGCTTCTGGACGTCAGGTGAAAGAGAGGACGACGGTGCGTTATCTGGGTGTGGATATTGGGACGACGACGGTGACGGCGCTGGGGATGGAAGTGGAGACCGGGGAAGTGGTGAGCGTACAGACGGCGGCAAATGCGTGCGAGATAACGACCGTAGCGGATCGGAAACGGGGACGCAGCGAATGGGACGCTAAACGAATGGCCGAGTTGACGCAGGAGGTCATTGGGCGGGCGGCAGCGGAGACCGGGGAGGTGGCAGGGATTGGGGTGACGGGACAGATGCATGGGATGTTGCTGGTGTCTGAAAAAGGGGATCCGATCGGTCCGTTTGTAGGGTGGCAGGATCGGCGTGGGATGGAGCCGATGCCGGGGGGAGATGGTTCGTATGTGGACCGAATGCGGGCGGTTGCGCAAGAGGTGGGTGCGAAGGGGTGCCGACCCACATCTGGATATTTGGGGACAACGCTGTTCTGGTTGGCGCAACAGGGTTTTTTGCCCGACGAGGCGTTTACGGCTTCTTTTTTACCGGACTATATTGTGGCGGTGCTGACGGGTTCCCGGCCGGTGACGGATGCAACCGACGCAGCGGGTACGGGGTTATACGATGTTCTGGAAGGAGATTGGCATACGGAGTTGATCGAGGCTCTTGGGTTGTCTGAGAAATGGTTGTCGGAGGTGCTGGCATCGGGGACGCGGGTGGGAGGGTTGACCCGGACGGTTGCGGCTTTCACGGAACTGCCGGAGGGACTGCCGGTATTTGTGGCCTGTGGAGACAATCAGGCGAGTTTTGCTGGTAGTGTACGTGTATATGAAAACAGTTTGCTGGTGAATGTAGGTACGGGCGGGCAGGTGTCTGCACATGTGGAACGAGCGCTGTCAGCAGAAGGGCTGGAAGCCCGTCCATTTATGGATGGGGCTTTTTTGATGGTGGGTGCGGGTCTGGTGGGTGGACGGTCTTATGCGTGGCTGCGAGATTTTTTTCGTGAGGTGGGTGGCGCATTTTTTGGTGGGCAAAGCGATGAAGATTTGTACGAGCAGATGAATAAGCTGGCCGCCGGGACGCCGTCGGGGTG
>JAQCGA010000017.1 GCA_027619145.1 bacterium
TACACCAATGCGCTGTGCCCATTCACGAAGAATACGGCGTACCCGGACATCTGGAAGCCGTAGCCGGCCACATCGGTAAAATCCGTAAGATCGGTAACTCCAGCTACAACGGCTTCCGGCACATGAACGGCGAAGAAATGCAGGATATGATCGCACGTGGTTGGGGTGTGGGCAACCACTCCTGGAGCCACGAAGTTATCAAACCGGACATGGTAGACCGCGAACTCCGAGAAGCCAAAGAAGTTCTGGAAGAAGCCATCGACGGTCCCGTGGACTTCTACTGCTCGCCCGGCAACAACACCAACATGGCCGACCACGTCCTGGAAGCCTGCCGAAAATATGGTTACCTGGGTGCCATGAGCCTTACCGATGCGCTCAACCGTCCCGACGACGAACTCTTCTGGCTCAACCGCACCGCACTCCACGATCAATACTACGAACCCTTCTACAGCGAGTACGACCCCTTCCGCAACATCCGCCACGCGCAAGAAGACGGCGGCTGGATCATTGACTACTGCCACTGTCCACTCGAAGAAGTTGTCCACCGCAACAAAGACTGCTCCGCACCCCAGCTTCGAAGGCGCTTTGAAACCGTCCTCACCGAAGGAGGAGACAATGTCTGGTGCGCTGTTCCCGAAGAAGTCACCTTCTACCACCTCACCCGACGCCACACAGAAATCGAAACCCTTTCCGAAACCGCCAGTGAAAAACGCTACCGCCTCAAGCTCACCGGCCTCTCCAATCGCGTCACCTGCCGCGCCCTCACCCTGGACGCCGAAGTCCCCGCAGCCTGGTGCCGGTATCCTGTTGTCCACGTCAACAACCAGCCTCGGCCCGCAACCCTCGTCCGGCCTGGTGTGCTACGTATCACCGTGGACGTGGAAGACGGAATAGAAATCGTGTACTCGGCGAATATGAAGTAAGACCTATCGTAGAAAATCACAATATCGAGAAGAAATGAGATGGTCTCTAAACCTCCCGAAAATCCGCTGGAGTTTATTCAGTATTGCGTAAAGCACCGGGCAATTCGCTGGACGTATCATGTCAACATGCGGTTGATGGAAAGATCCATCTCCCGTAAATTTATTCTTGATGCGGTAAACAGCTATGTAATCATTGAATCGTATCCGAAAGATAAATACCTCCCGAGCTATCTTGTTTATGCCGAATCGGGCAGCGAGATATTTCATATATTGTTCGCAACAGATGTGGAAGGCAACAACGTTCGCGTGCTTACTGCCTACTATCCTGACCCAGAAGAGTGGCAGACTGATCTGAAAACAAGGAGACACTCCTGATGAAATGCCATATTTGTGGAGCAGGTATGAAAACCGTGGTGACTGACCTTCCTTTCAAAGTGAGGGAACAAACAATCGTTATTGTCAAGGCCTTGCCCGTAATCCAGTGTACAGGTTGCTGTGAATACCTGTTGGATGATCCGGTAATGAAACGGGTGGAAGAAATTCTCGAAAAAGTAGACACAACTGCTGAATTGGAAGTCATTAGATACGCGGCATAACAAACGATATGCTCACCTCAGACCTCCTCCTCACCCGCAAACGCGGCCCCTACATCGAACCCCGGTACGTAGACGTCCGAGCCGAACACAACGTCGCCCTCGCCCAGGAACTCATCGACATCTTCGAAGCGCACCGGGGCAAAACGCGCGGCGAACTGCGGTCTGCCCTGGATACCCGCGCCGGGGAAGCCACAGACTATCGCGTACAGCGCGGCCTGGCCAAGCTCCTGGAAGATGACCGTTGCGAATTCCGCATTGCCAGCATCGTCGATCCTCCCGAACTTCGCACGCAAATCTTTGCCCTGGCCCGAGAAAATCACCCCGTCGTCCGCGAACCCGACATCATCTACCCTGTTCAGCGTGACCACATCCTCGAACAGGTCGCCCTGCAACATCAAACGTCGTCAGAAGAAATCGCCCGCAGCCTGTACGCAGACCTGGCAGAAAACCACATTCTGGACACGTTCGAAGCAACCGCTCCACACTGGTTGCTCACCCGATATAACGTCGCACTGGCCCAGGCCATGTTCTACCGCTGCGCTCGTATGCGCCTCTCGGTGCACCGTAACCTGCCCGTACGCTACAAACAACTCTTCAAATTCATCAAATTCTTCCACCTCATTCACGACATTCGCGGAGACCGGGATGCTGGTTATGAAATCGTCCTGGACGGCCCGGTCAGCATGTTCCGCCTCTCCCAGAAATACGGCATCAAACTCGCTGTCTTCCTACCCGCACTCTTGCTATGCACCCGCTGGAAAATGGAAGCAGAAATCTCACTCTCCAACGACCGGGAAGGCCTCTTTGTCCTGGACGAAAACCACGGCCTCGTCTCCCATTACAAAGACCAGACCATGTACGACTCCCTCCTGGAAGAGACCTTCGCCACCCGCTTTGAAAAAACAAAAACCGACTGGACCCTGGAGCGCGAAACCGAAATCGTGAACCTCAAAAACACCGTCTTCATCCCGGACTTCGCCTTCCGCCACCCGGACGGCCGCACCGCCCTGCTCGAAATTGTTGGCTTCTGGCACCCGGACTATCTGCGCCGAAAACTCGACAAGCTACGCCGCGCAAACCGCCGAGACCTCGTGGTTGCCGTCTCCCGAGACCTCAACGTAGAAGAAAAAGACTTCGAAAACATCCCCGGCCATGTCTTCTTTTTTAAAAACCGCATCCAACCCAAAGAAGTTATCGAACGCCTGGATGCCATCCGTCCAGAAGATTGTGTACAGGATTGAATGTACCGCTCACTCCATGTATATTTGACTACTCGTTGTACAAAAAAATGAAACCCTTTCGGTCTGCTGTCCTTCTAACCAGAAAAGCAGGAGCCTGCTACTTCTCGTTGCCAGACCTCCCACACAAGGAGACATTTATGCACTCGAAGCGGTTGCTTTTCGCCATTCTTTTGTCTGTCCTACCGGCATCCCTTGCGGTTGCCGCCCAGCAGGGCATCACAAAACGAACCCTTCCAAACGGTCTGGACGTGATTGCCATCCAGAACCGTGCGGTTCCACTGGTCACCATCGAAGTCGCCGTAAAGAACGGTGCCTTCACCGAGCCTCCGGAGTATGATGGTCTCTCTCACCTCTATGAACACATGTTCTTCAAAGGCAATCAGGCCATTCCCACCCAGGAAGCTTACATGGACCGGGTGCACGAACTGGGCATGAACTTTAATGGTACCACCGGCACAGAGCGCGTGAACTACTTCTTTACCCTGCACAAAGACAACCTGCGCGAAGGCCTGGTCTTCATGAAAGATGCCATCCGCTTCCCGCTTTTTGACCAGACCGAACTGGAAAAAGAACGCGAAGTTGTACTCAGCGAATACGACCGCAACGAATCGCAGCCCCTCTTTTTTCTCCGAAGAGAAACCTCCCAGGCTCTCTGGGGAGACTACTACAGCCGGAAAAACTCTATTGGAAATCGAGAAGTCATCCAGACCACCACCCCCGAAAAAATGCGCACCATCCAGCAGCGGTATTACCACCCCAACAACTCCGCCCTCCTGATCAGCGGCGATATAGACCCTGCCCAGGTATTCCAACTTGCCGAAGAACTCTACGCAGACTGGCCAGCCGGTCCAAACCCATTCGAGCAACATCCCGTACCTGCGCCAGAACCGCTCTCAGACAACAAGGCCCTCATCGTCAACCGGCCTATTCGTACAGCAGCAGCCCTCCTTCAGATGATGGGCCCCAGCGTCACCACCGATCCCAAAGCCACCTTCGCGGCAGACGTCTTCTCCTTTATCCTTCAGCAACCCACGTCGGTCTTCCACAAAAACCTGATCGACTCCGGCCTCGCCGTTCGGGCTTCCATGGGTTATTTTACGCAGGCACACACGGGTCCCATTTACATGCAAATTGTTGCCTCTCCGGACAAACTTAAAGACGCCGTGGCCGCCCTCTATAAAGAAGTTGATCAGTTCACCAATCCCGAATACTTCACCGATGAGCAGCTCGAAACAGCCAAAGCAATGCTGGAGACTTCGGAAATCTTCGGCCGCGAGAAACCCAGTGACTTTGTGCACACCGTCTCCTTCTGGTGGGCAGTAGCGGGCCTGGACTATTATGACAATTACGTGCAGAACCTGCGCGCCGTCACCCGGCAAGACATCCACAACTACCTGAACACCTACGTCATAAACAAACCCTTTGTGATTGGTGCGCTCCTGTCCGAAGAAAACCAGACCCAGATTGCCCTCAAGGAGGAGGACCTGCTTCCATGAAGACTCTTTATTCCGGAATTCTGCTCATCCTGTTGTTTGCCACCTCGGTTCCTGCAAACACAGCCGTTTCTAAATTCCGCATAGACGGCCTGGACGTTCTTCTCAAGCGCGTCGAAAATACCCCAGTGGTGTCTGCCGTCCTCTACCTCAAAGGCGGCAGCGCCGTCCTGAAACCCGAGCAGGCTGGCATCGAACAATTCCTCTTCACAGTTGCCCAGCGCGGCACCCGAAATTATCCCAAAGACAAACTCAACGCCGCACTCGCCCGAATGGGCACCCAGATTGGAGCAGATGCCCAGTTCGACTATACCGGCCTGACCATGCAGTGCCTGCGTGAACACTTCGACAACTCCTGGTCCATCTTTGCCGATGTCGTTCAATACCCCGTCCTGGACAGCACCGAAGTGGAACGCGTGCGCGAACAGATGCTCACTGCACTCAAACAGGAAACCGAAAATCCAGACGACTACGTCTCCCGTATTGCCAACGACCTGCTTTTTGCCGGGCATCCCTACGAAGTGTACCGGAACGGATCTGAAACCTCCGTCTCTGCCATCACCCGGCAGGACCTGCGAGCCTATCACCGACAGCGCCTTTCCAGATCTCGAATGCTCCTTGTTGTCGTAGGGGACCTGGACGAGAAAACCTTGAAGCAAAAAATCAAATCCTCTCTCACCGTACTGCGCAAAGGCAAATACAGCCCACCCAATCTGCCCGCCCTCCTGGCTCGAGATCAGGCCAATGCACAGGTCGTTGAACGTCAGATTCCCACCAATTACGTAATCGGTTACTACCCGGCGCCCGGCCTCACTTCGCCGGATTTTTATCCTTTCATGATTGCCACCCGCCTCCTGCGAGACTGGCTCTGGGAAGAAGTGCGCACCAAACGCAACCTCAGCTATGCCGTCAGCTCCGGCTACTCCCAGCGCACCACCAACTTCGGGTACCTCTATTTCAACGCCGTGGAACCAGACACCACGCTCAAAGTCTCCTTCGAACAGGTCCGGAAACTCCAGAACGAACCGATCTCAAGAAAGGAACTCGCCGACCAGATTAGCATGTTCATCACCTCCTACTTCCTTCGGCTGGAAACCGCCTCATCTCAGAACGAATTTCTGGCCCGCTACGAACTCATGGGCAACGGATGGGAAGACACAGAACGCTTCGTGGACAACCTCCGCCAGGTCACCCCCGAAGACATCCAGCGTGTGGCCCGAAAATACATGCAGCATTACCACTTTGGCATTGTCGGAAACCCCGAAAAAATTGACATGGAACTCTTCAAATCCATGTAACCAACTTCGTAACCAACTTCTTTCAAATAAAAAAGGCCTCCCGAAAATTCGGAAGGCCTTTTTTGCATCTGTCCAGCAAACACATCGGGCGGACACACAGGTCCGCCCCTACCCTCTTCGTTCATTCTTTGATCCGTCGTTGCTTTCCTTTGCGCCTCTGCGCGAGGCCAACTTCTTCATCAACACCTCCAACGGTATCCAGAGTGGGACATTTTTAAAAAAAAGAGACATCTCTGTCTCATATTTCCCATCTCTCCATTGTGATGCACTTGATCTACAGTGCAGGAAATATTCGTTTTGTATATATTTCATTGAGTATTTTCCAAATACCCAAACGCGGATCATCACCTCATTCCTCATTGGCACAAAAATTGTTAAAAATAACAACACCAAATAGCCAGTTGTTCGGATACATTTCTCTATGACTCGAGAAGACCTCCACTATTTTGTTACGTCCGAAGGACAAAATCTACTTCGGGAGGCCAGAGAAATACCCGGCGACGAACTCACACGCCTTACCCGGTTGAGAAAACGATATGCTCCACAACGGTGCCGGGCGGCTGTAACGCTGTTAGCCCTCCGTGAACGGGCCACCGCCAAATACACATATGCAAATGAAATGGCCCTGGATCGCGAGGGCCTGGAACAGGCTTCCGGTGAAACCATAGCAACATACCGCGCAAGACGATACCGCAAAATGAGCTGTATTGCAGACCTTTGCTGCGGTATCGGCGGAGATACCGCAGCTCTGGCCAAAACAGCAGACGTCATTGCAGTGGACAATAACCCGGACCGAATCGCAATCACCCGGTGGAATACAAAAGTACAGGGCGCAACACACCGTGTCTGGGGTGTTGCTGCAGATCTTTCGCGCTGGCTGCCAAAAGCCGAAGCCATCTTTATGGACCCTGGCAGGCGTAGAAATAACAGGCGCATTCTCAATCCAATGGACTACCTCCCACCGCTGGAATTGGCCCGACTCTTAGAAATCACGCCGCATATTGGGGTCAAAGTTGCCCCGGGCATTGCATACGAACACATCCCGGATGGTTGCGAGGTCGAGTTTATCTCCGAATCTGGTGCCTGCAAAGAAGCCGTCCTCTGGTTCGGCGACCTCCAAACAAGCGTAGCTCGGCGGGCCACAATTCTGCCTTCAGAGCAAACCCTTGCCTTTCGGCCTTCACCCGAAGCCCCGGTACAGCCGCCTGGCAGGTTTCTCTACGAACCAGATCGGGCTGTGATCCGCGCCCATCTGATAGACCAGCTTGCCGAAGACCTGGATGCCTGGAAACTGGACCCGGAAGTAGCCTATCTCAGCTCGGATCGCTTGAATAAAACTCCCTTTGCCCGGGCATTCAGCATTATTGAGGTCTTTCCGTTCAGCTTGAAGCGGCTCCAGAAATACCTGAATGGTGCGCAAATTGGTCGGCTCGAGATCAAAAAACGTCGTTTCCCTGTAGAACCCGAAACCCTCCGACACCGCCTCAAACTCCGGGGAGATCAGCCAGCCACAATCGTGCTTACCCGGATCAACGAACACCCCACGGTCCTGGTCTGCCAACCAGAGCCGGTTGCAAACTAACGCAGAAACTGCCGAAAAACCTTTTGGAATTGGGTTGTCACATCCAGCCTTTCTGTTTATCTTTAACCCTTTAGACACAGCAAGAAGGGTTCACCTCAGACTCACCTGGGCGGCATCCGTTTGCCCGGAGAAACACTGCCCGAAGCGAAGGAGTTATCATATGGCAAGCAGAAAAGTCAAACTGATGGCCGGATTCACCGTAATCGGTGTCTGCCTGCTTTACCTGGTCGTCTCCGGCTTCCAGAAAACGGCAATGTATTATTTTACGGTCACGGAACTGGAAGCCCGTGAAACCGAATTCGTGGGCAAACGTATCAAACTGGCCGGCAAGGTTGTACCCGGCTCCATCCAGAAACTGACCAGCGACCGGTACGTAGAATTTCAAATATGGGAGCCCGTAGAAGGTGCCGAAGGCACTTTTTCGGACAAACGTACCGTCCGCTACCGGGGCCTTGTACCCGACACGTTCCGCGACGAAGCAGATGTGGTCCTGGAAGGCAAAACCGGTTCCGACGGCGTCTTCGTTGCCGAAACCCTCTTGGCAAAATGCCCTTCCAAATACGAGGGCCAGTCCTACGACGATATGAAAAAAACCCACAACCAGGACGAATCCGGAAAAACTTACTGACCCCTGACCCCTGACCTCTGACCCCTGACCCCGAGTAATCCACTATGGCAGATATAGGCAATTTTCTCATCTGGTTAACGCTCGTCACCGCACTGTACGCAGCCGTATCCGGTGCGCTGGCAGGCTACACCCGTCGGCTCGAACTGACGCTCAGCGCAGAACGAGCTCTCTATGCCACATTCGGCATGGTCTTGCTGGCTTTTGTGATGCTCGAAATTCTTTTTGTCACGGACAGTTTCGACATTCACTACGTGGCCACTCACTCCAGCCGGGATTTACCCCTTCCGTACAAGTTTACGGCCCTCTGGTCTGGCATGCAGGGCTCACTGCTCCTGTGGGCATTCATTCTTTCCGGCTTCAGCTTCTTCGCCGCACTCAAAACCCGTAGCTTCCGCGGCCCTCTTGCCTCGTATGCAATTGCCGTTCTGGCAATTACTCAGGTCTTTTTTATGGGTCTGATTGGCTTCTACGAGAATCCGTTTGAAGCACTCGGGTTTATGCCTGCAGACGGTCAGGGGATGAACCCGCTCCTCGTCCATCCGGCCATGGCCATCCACCCCCCCATGCTCTATTTGGGGTACGTGGGATTCGTAGTTCCATACGCTTTTGCTATGGCCGCGCTTCTGAGTCGCAAACTTGACGACGAATGGATCCGCACCACCCGACGGTGGACCATTGTTCCCTGGTTCTTTCTGGGTACAGGCCAGCTCTTAGGCGGCAAGTGGGCCTACGTGGTCCTGGGCTGGGGTGGCTACTGGGGCTGGGATCCCGTTGAAAACGCGGCCCTGCTTCCCTGGCTTACCGGTACTGCTTTTTTGCACTCCGTAATCATTCAAGAAAAAAAGGGCATGCTCAAAGTCTGGAACATGGCCCTGATCATCCTCACGTTCACCCTGTGTATCTACGGCACCTTCCTCACAAGAAGCGGTGTGGTCTCTTCTGTGCACGCCTTCGCACAATCGCCCATTGGCCCCGTCTTCTTCGGGTTTGTGGTCGCCATTGTCCTCTTTTCCGGGTACCTGCTCTGGACCCGACTGGATCTACTCAAAAGCAACAACCAGTATGAATCCCCCGTTTCCCGGGAAAGCGGCTTCCTGCTCAACAACCTGCTCTTCCTGGGTGCCACCTTCGCAGTGTTCTGGGGTACCATGTTTCCGGTCATTTCTGAAGCCGTCACCGGCTCCAAGATCACCGTAGGCCCGCCTTTCTTCAACACCGTCATGATCCCCATCGGCCTGATCCTTCTATTATTAACCGGTGTGGGTCCCCTCCTGGCCTGGCGTAAAACTTCGGGGAAAAGCCTCAAAAAACACTTCACAGGATCCAGCATCTTTGGGCTTCTGTGTGGCATTGCCTCCTTTGCACTGGGGGTACGTGACTTCTACGCTCTCGTTTCCTTCTCTTCTTGCGGTTTTGTGTTTGCCACCATCGTCATGGAATTTCACCGGGGCGCTGTGGCCAGAGGTAGCAGTTCGAACGAATCTTATCTAAAAGCCATCTGGACGCTCACCGGGAAAAACCGACGGCGTTACGGTGGCTACATTGTACACTTTGGCATTGTGTTGCTCTTCATTGGTTTTACCGGCAACGCCTTCAACAAAGAAATTGAAGCCGAACTGAAATACGGCGAATCCCAGGAAATTGGTACCTACCGCCTGGCCTACGAAGGATATGAAGAATCTCAGAACCCGCTCACAATGGTCATCCAGACCCAACTGGGCGTGTACCAGGGCGATGAACGCCTGGGCACCTTGTGGCCCGAGCAACACATTTATTACAAACGACAGGACCAGCAACGCACCACCGAAGTTGCCATCCGGTCCACACTCAAAGAAGATCTTTACGTGCTCTACGAAGGCCAGGACCAGTCGGGAACCGCGTTTTTCCGGTTCTACCTCAACCCCCTTGTGGTATGGGTCTGGATTGGTGCGTGGGTACTTACGCTGGGCACCATTGTTACCATGTGGCCAGACAAACGCGAACAGCTCCGGCGCAGACGCATCTCCGGCATACCTGAAAGTTTGCAGGGAGAACTCACAGCGTGAAAACACTGACAAACAGTAGACTCAAAAGAATCCAGCAATTACCAATTAATAATTGCCAATTGATAATTGCCAATTGCTTCTACTCGCTCAGCGCCCTGCGTGCCCCGGGCCTCATTACCCTGTGTACTTTCCTCTTCCTCCTCGTGGTCTCTCCGGTCCGTGCCGAAGTCACTCGGGCACAGGTTCTGGATGTAGCAAAAGAACTTGCCTGCCTGTGCGGCGATTGTCCCCGGCGGCCGCTACACGAATGCGCCTGTGGCTGGGCAGACAAAAACCGCGACCGCATCCGGACCGCTCTGGAAGCAGGCAAAGACAAAGAAACTATCGTCGCCGGGTTTGTCAGCGATTTTGGCATGGAAGCCTACTCCGCCCCGCCAGCAGAAGGGTTTAATCTCACAGCGTGGATCATGCCTTTTCTTGCTCTGGCCCTTGGCGGCTTTGCTGTCCGTGGTGTGATACGCACCTGGTCCACCAAACATTCAGCTCCAAAACCCGCGCAAGCCACTGAATCCCAGGCCGATGATCCGTACCTGGCCCGGATAGAAAACGAACTCAAGGAGCGGGACTCGTGATTATTGCTGCCTACATCCTCATTGCTGCTGTCGTGCTCATTTTCGTCTTCCGCCCTCTCTTTGCTTCGCGCGGCGAACTCGAAGAAGCCACCCGAAAAGAAGACCGCCGCCGAAAACTCATGGAAGACCGGGAAATGCTCTACGACTCCATCCGGGAACTCGACTTTGACTACCGCATGGGCAAAGTAGAAGACGACGACTACAAAGAAACTCGATCTCGATACCAGGCGCAGGCCGTAGGGTTGATGAAAACCATTGACCAGACCAACGGCCGTCCGGACGTCATTGAAGATCAAATCGAACAGGAAATTGCGGCCCTCAGACGTTCCTCCAAAAATGAACCCATCCGCCCGGCAACGTGTCCGGACTGCGGCTCAATCACCCCTCCCAGCGCCCGGTTCTGTCCCCAGTGCGGCAAAACCGTAGGTGCAGAATAGGCCTTATGCACAAACGTACCGATATCCTGACCCTGCTCCTGCTCTTCGTTTTTTCTTCTCCTGCATTTTCCGAACCTGTTTCCGGGCGCGTGTATAATCGTACCCTCTCCCGTCCTGAATCAGGCTGTATTGTCTCTCTCATCCAGCACGGCGGCCAGGGGAAATCCGTAGAGACCACCACAGACAAGGCCGGAAACTTCTCCTTCGATATCCCTCCCACCGAAGGTCCCGCACCTATCATTTCAGCCTCCTACGGCAACGTAGACTACTTTCGCTCACTCTCCGAGCCTTCCGGCGAACCTCTTGAGATCTCGGTCTACGAAACCACCGATTCCGATTCTACCATTGAAATTGTCTCGCACCACATTATTGTAGAAGCACAAACAAACGAAGTCACGCAAATCCTCATTGTCCGCAACAACGGAGACCGCACCTACCGAACCGGCGAAGGTCACGGCCATGGCCTGGAAATAACCCTTCCCGATGGCGTTACCGAAATATCGCGCGGTGCGCAAGGAATGCACACACATGGTGCCACTCTGGTAAGCCCGGATCCCGTAAGGCCTGGTACCAGCCAGCTCATGTTTTCTTTTCAACTTCCAGAAGCCGGCCACCTGCACCAGCCTGTCAACTACCCCACTGGTGCCGTGGACGTACTCATCACCCCGCCGGATATAACCGTCACCAGCACAGGCTTACAGGACCTCGGCCAGGTCGCTTTTGAACAGCGCAACTTCCGCCGACTCACCGGTGCCGCCCTGGCCCCCGGACAGCGCATCGACCTGCGCATTTCAGGTGCAGGAACCGCGCCAACCGTCGTTGCCACAGAAACCGATTGGATCTCTCAAGACAACCTCAAATGGATCCTGGGTGCCCTGGCACTGGTCTTTGCACTGCTGGCCGTCTCCTTTCGGATCCGCCCGCAACAAGCTCCCACAAAGAATACCCCGAATCTCCAAACCCGACGAAGCGCCCTTCTGCAGCAAATTGCAGAACTGGATGACCGATTTGCGGACGGCAAGCTCTCAGAAAAAGACTATGAGGCCCGCCGAAGCGCCTTCAAAGCAGAAGTAGTGGAACTGACCCGCGCCCTTGAAAACGGCGGAAAATAACCGTGGCGGGCGCAACAGTACCGGCGGTTGTCCTGCAAGACATTGTACAGCGTTTTGGGCACCTCACCGCCCTGCAGGGTATCTCGTTGAATCTGCCTGAAGGGATCTCACTGGCCCTCTTTGGCCCCAACGGCGCTGGAAAGTCCACCCTTCTTCGGCTGGTTGCCACCCTCGGAAAACCCTCGCGCGGCCAGGTAATCATCCGCGGTATGAACACCCAGAAAGAACCCGAGCGTGTCCGGTCCGAAATTGGCATCATCTCCCATCAGACCCTGCTATACGAAGACCTCACCGCCTCGGAAAATCTGCTCTTTTACGGCCGTCTATATAGCCTCTCCGACCTGGAAAATCGCGTAGCATCCGCCCTGGATGAAGTAGGCCTTTCCGGTTGTGAGAATGACCGGGTACGCGGCTTCTCGCGCGGCATGAAACAACGCCTGGCCATTGCGCGAGCCACGCTACATCACCCGGCCATTCTCTTGCTGGACGAGCCTTTCACGGGCCTGGACACCTCGGCCAAAACCATGCTCTCTGGCATGCTCCAGAATCTACGTCAACAGGGCCGAACCATCATCCTGGTTACCCACGACCTGGCCCGGGGCCTGGCTCTCACAGACCAGTTCGTCATCTTAAACCGGGGCCATATTGTAGCACAAGACACTACCGAAGGGCTTACAGCGGAAGGACTGGAGACGCTGTACGAATCGAAAATTCAAGCATAGGAAAAGCACAATTGACAATTGATAATTGCCGATTGTCAATTGTCAATTCTATCACTCTGCTATGCCTCCGTCCTCCGCAATCCACCAGCGCCGCTCAAAACCACCTGGTACCCGGAGCACAGCGCCCCAACCTTCCACAAACCCTTTTCAAAATTTTTAGCCGCCTATGCCACTCTTTCTCCAGCACACATTTGCCATCCTCTCCAAAGACCTCAGAACCGAGCTACGCACCAAGGAACGGCTCAGCGCCATGTGTTTTTTTGCCTTCCTGGTTGTGCTCATTTTTAACTTTGCGTTCAAACCGGGCTCCGTAATCATGCAAACTGCAGCCCCGGGCATTTTCTGGATTGCAGTCACCTTCTCCGGCTTAATGGGCCTCACCCGCTCCTTTACCATGGAGCGAGAAAATGACTGCATGACCGGTCTTCTGCTCTCGCCTGTCGACCGGGGTTCCATTTACCTGGGCAAGACCCTGGCCAACCTCTTCACCATGGCCATCGTCGAAGCCATCCTCTTGCCCATGCTGGTCATCTTTCTCAACATCAGCGTCTGGGAGCACCTGCTTCGCCTTCTGCTGCCCCTGTTTCTGGGCACCCTGGGCTTTGCCGCTGTAGGCACACTCTTTTCTGCTATGTCCATCAACACCCGGCTCAAAGAAGCATTGTTGCCCATGCTCACCCTGCCGGTTCTGGTACCCGCCCTGCTGGCGGCCGTAGAATCTTTCCGCGCCATCCTGGCCGGCGACCCACTCTCCGAAGTGGCCCCCTGGCTCAAATTGGGCGGCGCGTTTGCGCTTCTTTTTGTAACCGCATGTCTGCTTCTGTTTGATTATGTTGTGGAGGAATAGGAATGGGAAAACGCCCGTATCTCTGGACCACAATCCTGGGCAGCCTGGCCCTGGTGGGCATGCTGATTGCCCCCTACATGGCCCTGGTATACGCCGACATTGAAATAAAAATGGGCCTGGCCCAGAAAATATTTTACTTTCACGTCCCTTGTGCCTTTGCTATGTACACCGGCTTTTTTCTCTGTTTTGTCTTCAGCATCCTTTACCTGTGGCAGCGCGAAAAACACTGGGACATCTGGGCTTCCAGCTCGGCTGAAGTCGGCTTGCTCTTCTGCACGCTCGTCCTCCTTACCGGCCCGCTCTGGGCCAAACCGGTCTGGGGCGCATGGTGGGTCTGGGATGCGCAACTTACGCTCACACTCATCCTCTGGCTCATCTATGTAGCCTACCTCATGCTGCGCAGCTACAGCGAAGAGTCCTTGCAAAGCGCCAAGTTCCGAGCTGTGCTGGGCATCATCGGCTTCCTGGACGCACCACTCATCCATTACTCCACCCAACTCTGGCGCTCCCAACATCCCACCGTCATCCGGGGCCAACGAATGGGTTTGCCTCCGGATATGAAAATCGCTTTCTACGTATGCGCCGTTACGTTCTTGGTTCTCTTCTTCGCCATCCTCTTCAAGCGGGTCTCTGTAGAAAAATCCCGCGACGAACTCGAATCCCTCAAAGCTGAAATTCTGGACCGAAAAACCCTGCTGGGTCAGATGAACGAAAATTAAAAAGGAAGGATTCCCATGCCCTACCTCGGCTACATGGCTGCTGCGTACTCCGTCATATGGGCGGCCATCCTCCTCTACTTTATCGGCCTCTCCCGCCGAGAAAAAGATATCTGGGCGGAACTGCAAGAACTCCGCGAAACCATCAGTCGCGGCGAAAACCACCCAGACGACAAGTAAAAACAGTCTCGGGTCTCGAGTCAACAATCGTTGCTCCACCTGACCCCTGACCCCTGACCCCTGACCCCTGGACGTTCAAGCACATGGCTATCAGAAACGCAAAAAAAATCCTGAACCTCAAACACCGCAAAGCCCGGGAAGGCGAACACAAATTCGTCATTGAAGGCATCCGCCTCGTAGATGAAGCGCTACGCTCCAACGCAGACGTAGAGCAACTCGTCTTTGGCCGGGAAGCACTCTCCGAAGACCCTCAGGTCAAACAACTCTTCCAGGAAGCAAATGCACGCGGCATCCTCATCCAGCAAACCGACCACCGGGCGCTCAAACATATGGGCGAGAACCAGAGCCCAGAAGGTGTGCTCGGTGTGGTTCGCATGCCCAACTGGAACCGGAGCAAATCCCTGGCTTCGGACGCCCCACTCCTGCTGATGGATCGTATCCGCGACCCCGGCAACCTGGGCCTCATCCTGCGTACCGCCGAGGCCGCTGGCGTAAGCGGCGTCTTCCTCTCCTCGGACTCCGTTGAACTTTACAACCCCAAAGTCGTACGCGCCTCTCGGGGTTCCATTTTTCGCCTTCCTTCTTTCCGCCACGAAGACCTCGCCATCCTCCTGCCTACCCTCCGCGAACAAAACGTAACCATTCTCTCCGCACAACTCGACGGCACACCCTTCAACGACGTAACCCTAGAAGGCCGTTTCGCCATCCTTCTGGGAAACGAAACCTTCGGCGTGGACCCTGCTCTTTCGGCTCTGTCCAACCAGCCCGTCACCATTCCCATGGCCGAAGGCGTCAACTCCCTCAACGTCGCCGTTGCCGCCGGCATCCTCCTCTTCCGCTTTCGCCCCACACAAAAATAAAACCCCTTATCAAAGGGGTTCGTCCATCTTTCCGCCACCTGGCCTCATATGGGCAGTGTCCAAACCCTCTGTGGTTATCCGCATTTATCTGTGGTTCCAACGGTTTTTATGAATCATTCAGGTTCATTACCTCGCTGAACGCTCGATCCCCAGTTTTTTCATCCGCGACAACAGCGTATGGGGATTAATTTCCAGGATCTTCGCCGCACCCTTTTCCCCGCTTCCCCGCCAGTCCGTCCGTCCCAGCGCCTCCAGAATGTGCCGCCGTTCGTTTTCCTCTAAAGTAACGAAGTCTGCGCTGCCATTCGCTTTCTGAAAGATGCTAACAGCAGCTCCAAAATTCAGGATATTTCCAAAATTGTCCACGACTCACATGAACAGAAATTCATTCCCACGCAACACGGACTGACCGCCCCCTCGAATTGACAGACCGCACCAGATAATGTACATTGTTGTACACTCAGGAGGGACCCATGAACACCGTTACCTTTACCGAATTTCGCCGGAACGCCGCCGCTTGTTTCGATGCCGTTGAAAAAGGCCAGAAAATCCGAATCCTTCGGCACGGAAAACCAGTGGCCGATCTCGTTCCCGTTCCAGACGCAGAACAACCGCTCTCCTGGAAAAACCCAGCGCTGAGGCTCGCGATTCAAGGAGCTTCCCTGAGCCAGAAAATCCTGGAAGAGCGAGAACAACCCGAAACATGAGAACCTTCTTCGACACCTCGGCATTCGCCAAAAGATACATCGAAGAACCCGGAAGCGAACAAATCGAAGCCCTGTGTGCGCAGTCTACCGCGCTTGCCGTCAGCATCATCTGCTTGCCCGAACTCATTTCTGCGCTATGTCGATTACAGCAGGAATCCGTTCTAAAGGAAGAACCCTACACACAGGCCAAACAGGCCATTCTGGACGACCTTTCGGACGCCACCGTCTGCAACATTACAATCTCCGTCATCGAACAAACCATCCAGGTCCTGGAAACAAGCCCTGTCCGTACGATGGACGCCCTGCATATCGGCTGCGCACTGGAATGGAATGCTGACCTTTTCGTATCCGCAGATAGGCGACAATGCACAGCGGCAGAGGAAGCTGGCATACGGGTCGCAACGATTTAAAAAGGAATCCCCATGCCAGACGCGCCAGACCGAAAAACCCTTGCCAATTGGCGACATCACTTGCAAGACGAAGCCGACGCCGCCTTCCTCTACCGCCGCCTGGCCGAACTGGAAACTGCACCTAAAAAGCAGGACATCTACAACCGCCTGGCAGACGTAGAAGAACGCCACACCGCCATCTGGAAAACCCTCTTTGAAGAACACGGCCTGCGGGTCTCTCTAAAAAAACCCTCGTTACGGGCTCGTCTCCTCGCCTGGGTAGGCTCCCGGTACAGCCCGGATACCCTCCTCACCTTCCTCCTGCGAGAAGAAGGTCAAGAAGTCAAAAACTACATGGATCTCTACCGCAGCAGCGCCCCCGGAAGCCCCCGCAAAGCCGCCCGCACCCTGGCCCGGGAATCTGCCGAACACGCCGAAACCCTCAACAGCATGGCAGATACCGAAGGCGAACCCTGGCACCAGATCGAATCCGGCGGCTTTATGCGTAACATCATCTACGGCTTCAACGACGGCCTCACCGCCAACTTCGGCCTCGTCGCCGGCGTCATTGGTGCATCGGTCGAAACCCACGTCATCCTCGTCACCGGCATTGCCGGCACCCTGGCCGACGCTCTTTCCATGGGATCTTCCGGGTACCTGGCCTCCAAAAGCGAACAGGAAGTCTACGCCCATGAAATCGCTATGGAAAAAGAAGAAATCCGACTCATGCCGGAAGTAGAAGAAGAAGAACTCGCCCTCATCTACGAAGCCCGGGGCATTGAAGCCGAAAAAGCCCGGCAACTCGCAAGCGAAGTCATGTCTTCCCCTGAGCAAGCTCTCGAAGAAAAAGTCCGCGAAGAACTCAAAATCGGAGACCCACATACCACACCCATTCGCGAAGGCTGGATCACCGGCAGCGCCACCGCCATTGGCGCATTCATCCCCGTGGCCCCCTTCCTCGTCCTCGAAGGCCCCACAGCTATGTGGACCTCTTTCGGTGTCTCCATGCTCTCCCACTTCGCCGTAGGCGCCG
>JAQCGA010000667.1 GCA_027619145.1 bacterium
TTGAGTGTTTTTGCCATGAATTCCTCTTTGTGTGGATGGATCGGGGAATGGAATATCCCAGGATTTTATGGATAAACAGGCTGTTCCTTGCGGCTCGAAGATAATACAGAAAGTGGTGTGTGTCCAGTGGTATATGAGCACCAAATTGAACCTTGACAACTGCACAAATGTATACTATATTTGATTGTGGTTATTGCGGGGGGTTTTGGAGTCATAGAGGCAGGGTTGCAGTTGTTACAAGGGTATGGTTTTTGTGCCGGTTCTTTCGCCGATTTGCGGGTTTTTCGGCGGTTTTACAAGCCTGGGCGTTCTGGAAGTCAACAGGTTGAGGAGGTGAGTGCTGTGAAACGATTCCGGCGGCGGCGAGAAGACGTATTCCTGGCCCGGCTTTGTGCAGATGTGAGCCAGGTGTTGAATCGGGTACGCCAGGGGTTTGCCAGTATTCCAATGAAAGCGGTGGCAAACCTGCCCCAGATCTGTGCGGCGGAGCAGGAGATTGAGCGGGTTTCAGGCGCATTGCTGAAGGGGTTGGGCACGCCGGAGCAGTGGCAGGAGGCGTTGGCGGCCTACGAGGCGGTCTGGATGGCGGCGTTGAGGGATTTGAAGCAGGTAGGAAAGCAGGCGGCTTGAACGGGGTGTTCTAATATTGACAGGAGGCGAACGTGGCAACTGTGAGACAGATTTTACGGAGGAGAGAAGAGCGTTCCAACCTGAACGCCATGGGCGTATGTGTTCTTGTTGTCATCGGAGTAACGGCTGTTGCGTTTATGTTGATCAATCTTAGTCCTGGTGTTCCCGGCGGTTACCGCCATTCCAGCAACCATCCAACAACTGCTTCGCTGAACGGAGAGACGTTGATGGAGAGGGCCTGGTAACCAGCCAAATGTATCCACTTTTTTCAGGAGGTTGTGTCCGATGTCCCGAGTTATACATTTCGAGATTCAGGCTGGAAACCCGGAACGGGCGTTGAAGTTTTACAGCGATGTTTTTGGTTGGAAGGCGCAGAAGTGGGATGGTCCGGAAGATTACTGGTTGCTGATAACGGGCGAGGAAGGTGAACCGGGTATTAACGGCGGCCTGATGAACCGGTGTGGTCCGGAACCGACTGAAGGCTCAGGGGTAAGTAGTTTTGTTTGTACGGTGGATGTAGATAGTGTGGATGCGTGTATCGAGACGGTGAATGCACATGGCGGTTCTGTGGCGGTTCCAAAAACTGCGGTGCCAGGCGTAGGGTATATGGCGTATTGCAAAGATACCGAGTCCAATGTGTTCGGGGTGATGCAGATGGACCCCTCGGCCGGTAAAGAGTAACAGGTTCCTGAAAGAGAAAAAAAGGCCGGTTCCATCCTGGGAACTGGCCTTTTTTTGATGTTTTGTTAGGGCGAAATCTCTGTTTGGAACAGGCAAGCATCTCAAAATCCAGCACTCCCGGCGGGGATGACCACAATATATTGTGAGTATTATTCTCTTTTTGTTTTTTCTTTAACTTCTTCTTGACTTAAGAAAAACAATGGCTTATCTTCTTTGCACTCCCACATATCAAGGAAGCTACCCAGCTTTCTTTTGCAGGTAATGCTGATACCCCATCGGCCTGTGGCACTGGTCCACAACCCTGCATTTTCCCTCTTGTTTCTTGTGGCATCTTTCTATTTTGTCGGTACTCGAACCCATGGTTGACACTGTGTTGTACAGCAGGGTTTGCCTGCGGTATGTTTGATTCGATTTACCCCGTATGTACAAATAAAAGCCCGGGGCAGAGCGCGTTCGAAGCAGCCGGATTCCTTGCAGGGAATCATCTCTCCCCGGCTGTTCGAAACCCCGTCCCGGGCTCTTTTTTTTAAGGCTGCACGCGAAGAATCCTCCGCGTGCAGCCTTTTTATTTGTGGTACTTTTCACCCCGAAGAATGGTGAATGCTCGGTAGATCTGTTCCAGCAAGATGAGCCGAGTGAGTTCGTGCGGAAAGGTCATTGGCGAGAGAGAAAGCCGCCATTCTGCCTGGTTGATCACCTCGGGCGCAAGGCCAAACGCGCCGCCAATGCAAAAGGCAATCCGACTCCGGCTTTGGAGGGCGAGTTGCGCGAACCGATCTGCCAGTTGCTCGGAAGTGCAAGTTTTTCCCGCCGGGTCCAGGGCGATTGCGAGGCTGTTTTCCGGTAGCGCTTGTAAGAGCCGCTGCCCTTCTTTTCGGATGGTTTCTGCACGTACGGACCCTTTACCGGCTCGTTCTTCTTTTATTTCCATCTGGTTCAGGGTGGCATACCGCTGGATGCGCTGGGCGTAGTCGTCTATGCCTTCCCGCAGGTAGGCCGCCCGGCACCGGCCAACAGCCAGCAGGGTGATTTGCATACCTTATGATAAGGAGAATCTGAGCTTTGCACAAGAGGCTTGTTCGAGGTGAAGAAAAAAGGTATTATTATAGACTATACTTATGATTATGAAGTGGTTGAAGCCGGGGAAGATCCCGAGAAAAGGACATCCTGTTTGTTGTCTTGCGGCTGGAATTGGAGGGCACTTGACTTTTTTCTGGTCGAGCGGTAGATTTCCCACCCTTGTGTTGATCTATTTTTTTATGAGGTATACCTGGTGATTCGTAGCCTGTTTGCTCTGTTTGTCCTGGTGTGTGTTTCCCTTCCGTGTCTGGCCTCTGCGGAGACGATGTCTGTGGACGAACTGGAGCGGGGGATGCTTGGAATTGGCCGTACGGTGTTCCAGGGATCTCAGATTGATACGTTTAACGTAGAAATTCTGGGGGTGTTGCGCAATGTGTACGGGCCTGGTAGCGATATGATCCTGGCCCGGCTTTCCGGAGGACCTCTGTCGGAAACCGGGGTGATCCAGGGC
>JAQCGA010000668.1 GCA_027619145.1 bacterium
CCGCCACAACTTTATCCGCCACCCCCCCTGCCGCGCCTCTCAGCTTCAGCACGTCCGAAGCAATTTCTTCGGACGATGCGCTCCGTCCCTCCAGATACTCACCAATCCGTTCTTTCATAATAGAAAACCGCCCATATCCCAACTTATGCTACAGCCAGCCAAAACAACAGGGCCTGAGATCAGGCCCTGTTGCACCCTTTTCGCCAAGCCCAAGAACGCTCAGCTTATGTCGTCCCTGCATCTTTCCCGGTCTTCTGTCCAGAAGCGCCTTTCGGCTTTTCTCCGCTGTCTCGATAGTCAATCTGGATAAGCTTTTTCAAAGCATCAATCTCTTCATCCAGCGCTTCAATTTTTTCATTCTGCAACACCACCAGATCCGAGTAAATCTGTGCCCGCTCCTCCTGGCCCAAAATCGTCTGGCGCAAGTCTTCTACCCGTTTTAGCAACGCCTCCGTAGATTCCACACCCGGGAGTTTCGGCCCTCCAGATGCTCCTTCTGCTCCCAAATTCTCAAAGCGCTGCTGCAACGCCAAATCCATTTCCGCACGCTTGCGTTCTGCTTCTTCAATCGAACGCAGCAAAGGACGTTTCTCCACGGCATATTTCAGAACAGACTCGAAACCCGCATCCGGCTTGCGCCTGCGATACGCCGGTCGATCTACCCTTCCAGCCCGACGCCTGCGATAGAGCACACCCATCACAACCAGAAAGACCAGCGAGCCAATTGCAATCCCATGCAGCAAGTAGCCCTCCAGCAGGGTTTCCCACCAAACAGGATCTGCAGGAAGCTCTGCGGCCAGAGGTTCTTCTTTTCCGGATACAACGGTATCTTCGCGTGCACGAAGAATCCCTTCAATATAAAACTTGGCTTCCGGCCGGGGTTGCGCACCCTGCAATGCCCTGCGAAAGTGCTTGAGTGCTTCATCTGGTTCTCCTGCGGCCTGGAGCGCTTTGGCCAGTTCGAAGTGGATCGACGCATCGCCGGGCCGCTCCTTCAGCGCCTTGCGAAAAGCTTCCGCGGCTTCTTTGTATTTTTTCCCAGACACAAAGTCCAGTGCCTGCTGAAAAAAATCTTCCTCGGGTTCAACCTCTCGAACTTCAGGTTCAGGTTCAGGTTCAGGTTCAGGCTTCACTTCTGGCGGAGGAGATGCTTCAGGTGCCGGTGGGCTCAACGGCCGGTGGACCACCATATCCTCGCGAATCCACCCCCGCCTCCCATCTGGCAAAATAGCCAGGTACCAGCCGTCCCGTTCTCGGTCCAGATGCAGCATGTCTCCGCGCTTTACCGTTTCGATCTTGCCCGAACCGGTTGTCGGTTGTTCGCGAACGTTAACCTGGCTTGGACGCACTTCCAGCAAATCCCGCGCAACTCCCTCTTCGGCGTACCGAACGTTAATCCAGGCCTCCCGCCCATCCGGTGCAACAACATGATACCATCCGTTCCGCGCCCCCAGACGCTTCATTTGCGTGCCAAGAGGAACCTTCATCAAAAATGTCCCAGATGCAACCCGAGGTTCGGTCCGAATATTTACCTCGGGTGTATTGACCACCGTAACGACGGAATCTCCGTGTTTTAGCTGTGCATATGCGCTTCCAGAAAGCAATAGCACACCCATCACGAAGATCCGAAGAAGAGTTCCTGGATGAACTCTATGTTTCGCCATTTTGATCCACTGCATGGAACACGCACCCCCGCTCAGGACACACAGCAAAAGCAAATCCACTCTCCTTCATAAACAACTTTCTGCACGCGCAGACCGGCCGCTTCTACAACAGACCGAAAGCCCTCTTCTTCCCGAGCCAGCACCCCGCCTAAAATCAATCGCCCGGAGGCCTTCAATTTGCGTTTTAATTCTGGCAGAAGAGGTGTCAAAATGCTACTGATGATGTTCGCCACCACCACATCAAACAGGCCATCTGCCAGAACCACAGACCCTTCTAACAAAAGCAGGCGGCCCTCCACACCGTTTAGCGCTGCATTTTCGTGCGCGTTTTCCACTGCCAGAGGGTCCGGGTCCACCCCCACTACCTCTCCAGCGTCCAGCAAAACCGCAGCAATACTCAAAATACCAGAACCCGTGCCCACATCCAGCACCCGGTCTCCAGGCTCCACCGTCACTTCCAATTGCTGCAAAGCCAGACGTGTTGTTTCATGATGCCCCGTGCCAAACGCCGTTTTCGGCTCAATCACAATTGCGAATCCACCCGGCGGACTCGGAACCCGGTTCCAGGGCGGGCACACCACGATACGGTCCGTAGGAAAAACCGGATGAAAGTGCTCCTGCCAGGCCGTTGTCCAGTCCGTTTGAGGCACCACATCCAGTTCGATACGCAAGGCGCGCAAGCACTCGGTATATTCTGGATTGGTTATGATCAGATCTTCCAGCCCTCTTCGAACCTGAAAAACCAGGCTGTCCCGATTGTCACCATCTGAGAAATAGGCGGTGAGGCGCACCTCGGCCCGATCCACCCCATCTTCCACCTGAAGCCCGGCGCTTCCCAGATCAAAAAAAATGCTGGAAACCAGATCCGAAAGGTCTGCCGACAAAACAACGGATACCTGAAACCAATCCTTCAAAACTCGGATCCTTCCCGTCCCCTTCTATCGGGGCCTCAAACAACGCCTTAAATACAATATTATAAGTCTGTCCGACCGGAATGTCAATTGCAGGTACCTATAAAGACAGCCTGTTCTCTAATGAGAACAGGCTGTCTCTGGCCGGCATCCCTGCGTAGAATTCCACGTCCTGTGTGGGAGAGGTGAATATTGGGAATTCTGAATCGAATTTCCTTCATATCACCAACAACTATTAAGTATATCGTCATAGTACTTAT
>JAQCGA010000669.1 GCA_027619145.1 bacterium
CTGTGTACGCCCTGGGGATGTTCATTCTTGGTGCTTTTTCGCCAGAAGAAAAAACCTTTCTGCTCAACCTGATCAAACACCCCACAAATCAACCCATTGCCAAACCTGCCGGAGAACTATAACATGGCAACGCGCCTGCCCGACGTAGTCCTCATCGGCTACAAAAAAGCAGCCACTACATTCTTGCGCAGCTATTTCACCAGCCATCCGAACATTACCTGGACTCGGAACGCGCGCCATTTCGTACTGGACAATCGGTACCTGTCCACGCAGTATTGTGCAGACCTGCCGGATGATGAAGCCACTCGCAAATGTTATGTGGATATGTTTGAAGGTCTTTCGATTGGATACATCCGAAAAAACGAAACACCGGACTGGTCTGAAGTCGGATACACCCCGGGCGTCACCCCCGCCAGCGCTTCCCTGACCTCGAGTCACGAAGAAATCGCACAGCGAATCAAAGCGACCGTGCCCCAGACCAAAATCCTCATCGTACTTCGAAACCAGGTAAGCTGGCTCCGATCCTACTACCTGCACCAGATCAACAGTCTGCCCGAAAACCAGAGAGCGTTCACAGACTTCTTAAACACACTCGAAGGGCGAAACGCGCTCTATTCTGGAAATTTCGACCTCACCATCGAAGCCTACCAGCAGGTCTTTGGAAAAGAAAACGTCCATGTAATGCTCCTCGAACAGATCCACACACAGCAGGACGAAACCCTGCAAAAGCTCTGCACTTTCCTGGGCGTGCCTTTCATCGCCTTTTCGTCAGACAGAGAGAAACGCAACTGAGGTCGAGGAAACGTACACGGCAACATCGCCCGTCTCCGATCTGCCCTGCGCCTGAACAATCGAACGGTAGAATTTCTCAAACCTCTGGCCAAACCCCTGGAAGGCCTCATCCTCAAAACGCTGGATCGGGACGTGCTTACCTCAACCGAAATCTCTCTCATCAAATCTTTTTATGCCGTGAGCAACAACAAAACCTCGCGCCTGCTGAATATTGATCTGGCGCAATACGATTATCCTCTGTGAGCCTACTATGAACCTGCTTGGACTCTCCATTTGCCACGACGCGCACGCCGTCATTGTACAAAACGGAAAACTCATTGCCGCAGTCGGTGAAGAACGCCTCAACCGCGTCAAAATGTACTACGGGTTTCCATTCCAGGCCATCAACACCGTCCTGGAACTCTCCGGCCTGCAAGGTGCAGAAATCGACGCCGTCTGCATTGGCTCCACATCTACACGCAATCTGCCTCCTTTTCTCCTGGGCATTTTCACGGACCGGAACCGTCTGCACTTTGACGGCAGCAACCATTACACACCGGCAGACCGCTGGAAATACTTCAAGTCCACGGCCAGCAGTATCGCTGCCCAAAAACTCGGCTTTGCCCAGAATGGCCACGCCGAACACGCAGACAACCGCTTCGCATCCATCCTCTCCGAATACGATATTTCCGCACCCAGGTTTTATTACGACCACCACTACTGCCACTGCGCCTCGGCCTATTACACCTCTGGGGCCGAAAGTGCTCTCTCCCTCTCCATGGATGGTGGCGGAGATGGACTCTACGCAGCGGCCTATAAATTTGAAAACGGAGTACCCACCCGCATCAGCCATTCTCCCGGCAACGGTGCCCGTCCCGAGTACTCACCGGCGGACGTCTATTCCTTCGTCACCAAATACATGGGTTTCAAACGGGTCCAGCACGAAGGCAAAGTCACCGGCCTGGCCGCCCACGGAGACCCGGCACGCCTCTACTCGCATTTCGAGAAATTCACCTATCTGGACGAAGAAACCCTCTCTTTCCGCTCGCAGATTCCTTACGATCCGTTCCGCGAAAAATTCCTCCGATGCCTCCGCACCGGTATTCCCTACGACACCGGCATGCTGGAAATATTCGAGCAGGTTTTCCACAACGAAACCCGGGAAGACATTGCTGCCGCCCTTCAAAAACGCTGTGAAGACCTCGCACAACAATGGACCCAACGATTACTCGAACAGTATCCATCTTCATCTGTCTTGCTCTCCGGCGGCCTTTTTGCCAACGTCCGCATCAACCAGGTCGTCTCCGAAATCGACGGCGTGGAAAACATCTATGTCCACCCCTGCATGGGAGACGGCGGCCTGGCCGCTGGGGCCTGCTTGATCCACCATGCCGAAAAACTCCGTACCCGCCAGGAAACCTTCCTCGGTGAACAGATCCACAACGTCTATCTCGGCCCCGGATATTCAAACACCCAGATCGAAACTGCCCTTTCTGCAACCGGAATCAATTTCCATAAAAGCGAATCCGTAGCAACAGAAGTCGCCACCCTTCTCGAACAGGGCAACGTTATTGGCCACTTCAATGGCCGCATGGAATATGGCCCGCGCGCCCTGGGCAACCGCTCCATTCTCTACCGCCCAGACAACCGTCAAATTAACGACTGGCTCAACAAACGCCTGCGCCGCACAGAATTCATGCCCTTTGCACCCATTTGCATGCAAGAACACGCCGCAGACATCTTCGAGAACTTCCACCGGGGCGAAATCGCCGCCCAATTTATGACCGTCACCTTCAACGTGAAACCCGCCTGGCGTAAACGGCTGGCTGGCGTCTGCCACATTGACAACACGGCCCGTCCGCAAACCGTCACACCCCAACAGAACCCCCAGGCCTACGCGATTCTGAACGAATTTTACAAACAAACCGGCATCCCGGTCCTCATCAACACCTCCTTCAACATCCACGGCGAACCCATCGTCTGCTCCCCAGAAGACGCCATCCGTTCCTTCCAGGCAGATGCCTGCGACATTCTCGTACTTGGCCCCTATGTCTGCAAAAAAT
>JAQCGA010000670.1 GCA_027619145.1 bacterium
GTGGTCGCCCCGTTCACTTTTCCCGTCGTTGGTAACTTCCTCGTTCGACAGGACCGTCCCCAGTGCCGGACACCAGTTCACCGTTACTTCGCGCTCATACGCGAGGCGATAGTTGTTGAGAATCGCCATTTTCTGAGCCTCAGACAGATCGTTCCACCCTTCTGCCTCTACCTCAACAGCACCTCGGTCGTCGTCTGTCAAATCCCGTTGGCCCGATTCGAATTCGGACAGCAATTCGGACACGGGCCTTGCTTTGCCTTTTACTTTCCGCCCAGAAGCATCATCCCACACCATATTCGGGTCGAACCAGCTTTCGAACATCTGCAAAAAGATCCACTGCGTCCACCGGTAATAGTCTGGTCGGGACGTCGCAATCTCGCGGTCCCAACTGTAACTCAGGCCCAGGAACTGCAATTGTGCCCGCATATTGTCTATGTTCTGCTCGGTCACCACAGCCGGGTGTACATTGTGCTCAATTGCATACTGCTCGGCAGGAAGCCCAAAACTGTCAAAGCCCATAGGGTGCAATACGTTAAACCCTTGCATCCTCTTGAAACGACTGTAAATATCTGTCGCAATATATCCCTTGGGATGTCCAACGTGCAACCCGGTGCCGCTGGGGTACGGGAACATATCCAGTACATAACACTTGGGCCGTTCCGGATCAAACCCTGAATCGCCAGGCCCCAGTGTTCTGAAGGTCTGGTTCTCCAGCCAATGCGTACGCCACCGCGTTTCAATTTCTTGAAAATTGTATTCGCCCTGCGCCATGAATGACACTCCTGTTGTTCTCAAGTCAAAAGAACCTTAGGGGTAGAGTCGCTGTAACATGCGTGGGAACGGAATCGTTTCTCGCACATGACTCAACCCACAAATCCAGGCCACGGTGCGCTCAATACCCAGCCCAAAACCAGCGTGAGGAACAGAACCGTAGCGCCTCAAATCCAGGTACCATTGAAAGGGTTCTTCCTCAAGCTTATGTTCGGCGAGTTTGCGCCGAAGTTCCTCCAAGCTGTCTTCCCGCTGGCCTCCTCCGATAATCTCTCCGTACCCTTCGGGAGCCAGCATATCCATGCACAGGGCCAGATCGGCATTTTCGGGGTCGGCCTTCATATAAAACGCTTTGCAAATGGTCGGGTACCTGTGGACAAGAATGGGCCGGTCGAACTGGTTGGCCAGCACTGTTTCGTCTTCTGCGCCAAAATCTTCGCCCCAAACGTGCTCGATCCCCTGTGTTTTAAGCAGGTCCACCGCTTCGGTATATGAAATCCTCGGAAACGGCTTCTGAACGCGCTCCAGTGCGGACAAATCTCGTTCCAGAAATTCGAGCTCTTGTTTCTTCTTCTTCAGAACCCGTTGCACAATCGTGGACACAAAATCTTCCGCAAGATCCATATCGCCCATCAAATCCATGTACGCAACTTCCGGCTCAATCATCCAGAACTCGGTCAAATGGCGCCGGGTTTTGGATTTTTCTGCGCGGAACGTAGGGCCAAAACAATACACTTTTCCAAACGCCATTGCACCGGCTTCTACGTACAACTGCCCACTCTGCGTCAGATAGGCTTTTTCACCAAAATAATCCGTCTCAAACAGCGTGCTGGTTCCTTCGCACGCAGACGGTGTAAAAATGGGCGAATCCATCAGCACAAAATCACGGTCGTCGAAATAGTCCCGGCAGGCTTTGATGATTTCACTCCGGACGCGCAAAATGGCGTGCTGCCTGGAAGATCGGATCCACAAATGCCGTGCATCCATCAGGAAAGCCGTACCGTGTTCTTTGGGCGTAATCGGATACCCATCCGACAACTGGACCACATCCAGATCGGTGAGCCCAATTTCGTACCCAAGAGACGATCGCTTGTCCTCGCGTACCTTCCCGGTCACCCGGATCGAGGACTCCTGTGTGAGATGGCCTGCTTTCTCGAAAAGATCGGCGGATACTTCCCCCTGGAATACCACACACTGGATCACACCGGTACCGTCGCGCACCTGTAGAAAATGTAGCTTTCCACTGGAACGCTTGTTGTACAGCCACCCTTCCAGGATGACTTCCTGCTCGTTGTATTCACCAATTTTGGAAATCGAAATGCGCTCGGCCATCTCTGCCCTCCCGCCTATCCGGCGCGTAATACTTTTTCTAATGGCGTGTGCGGCATATCCCAGGCCTCAGCAACGCCCGCATACGTAATCTGTCCATCCATGATATTGCTTCCCAGCGCCAGGGCCGGGTCTTGTTCTGCGGCCTTCCGCCAACCCAGGTTCGCCAGCCTCACCACATACGGCAACGTGGCATTCGTAAGTGCAAACGTGGATGTCCGGGGAACGGCCCCAGGAATATTCGCTACACAATAGTGACTTATGCCGTCTACCACATAGGTGGGGTCCCTGTGTGTTGTTGGCCTGCAGGTTTCAACACATCCGCCCTGGTCTACTGCAACATCCACAATCACAGCGCCCTCTTTCATTTCGGAAACCATCTGGCGGGTTACCAGATTGGGGGCCTTTGCGCCTGGAATCAGCACAGCTCCAATGACCAGGTCCGCAGAACATACCAGCTTATTCAAATTGTAAGAATTGGACATCAACGTGGTCACATTCGGGGGCATCACATCGGCCAGATAGCGCAGGCGCTGCAGGTCAATATCCAGCACAAATACGGTTGCACCAATGCCTGCTGCAATCCGAGCAGCGTTGGAACCCACAATGCCACCACCCAGAATCACCACATCTGCAGGCGCAACACCCGGTACTCCGGCCAGCAAAATCCCGCGCCCACCCTGCGGACTCTCAAGGTACTTTGCCCCTTCCTGCACAGCCATTC
>JAQCGA010000671.1 GCA_027619145.1 bacterium
GCGGATCTGGACGGCGATGGAATCCCCGAACTCCTTGCCGGCGGACGGGTTGGCCCGTTCCGGCCACAAACCGATCCAGCATCTTCCAAACACGCCCGAGTAGACCTCTACCGCCGGGTGAACGGACAGATGTTCTTGCTATCTTCCAGCCCCGAACTCCACGTGGTAGAAGACATCGCCGCAGCGGACCTGGACGGAGACGGGCGCACCGAAATCCTCGCCATAGGCGCCGGGCGGCTCGTTGTTCTACGCTGGAACGGGCAAGATTTATCCGTTCTCCATACAGAATCCCTGCCAGAAAATCGAGCTTACCGCGTGGATGCGGCAGACCTGGACAACGACGGACGTGCTGAAATTGCAGTCGCACTCTATCGCATTCACGACGGTGCCGAACGGGGTGACACCCGCGTACAAATTTACCGCTGGACAACAGACCGGTTTGACCTGCAACAAAACCTGGACATTCCCATGCACGTGGGTGACCTGGCTCTGGCAAAGGGTCCGGCCCTGATCCTGGAAACCGGTACAGGAGAAGAAGGCGGCACAGCCGTCGTCTTCCGCCTTTACCCGCAGCACGCCCTGGAAACCTGGCAGGGACCGGTCACAGAAAACAGCATCCGGGCACTGAACCTGTGCGTTCTTCCGGGTTCACACCTTGTTGCGATAGGGCCTGTTTCCGGAAACATCGAACTCTTTACCCTGGATTCAAACGGCCTGCGCTTTGTAGCTCACGGCCCCCGAGCCCACCCGCTTACCGGCTTGTTATTGTTGCCTGATCCCGGGCGTGCCGTCGAGGTTCTCACCGGAATCAGCGGACCTCGCCCCTCTATTCGTAGCACGCCATTTTCTTTTTGATCTGCATGTACTATGCCCTCAGGACGCACCCATACACGCATTGATCTACTTATGCTGGCCTCCCTGGTAGGTCTGGCCGTATACCTCCATGGTCCGCTCAGCAGCTACTTCGGGCGAGACGAACTTGTGGAATACGGTGCTATTTTTGTTCTGGCCTACCTGTTCGGCACGTTTCTACTTTCGCCGGACATGGACCTGGCCAAAAGTGAACCCATGGCCAACTGGGGACTGCTCCGCTGGATCTGGCGTCCGTACGCCAACCTTTTCAAACACCGTGGCATCTCTCATACCCCCATCCTGGGTACCCTCACTCGCGTTTTATACCTCCTGGTGGTCATTTATATGATTTTGGCCATCATCAATGTCTGTTTTGAAATGGACTGGAAGATGTCTTTCCGCCACCTGAACAAGATAAACTGGACTGCCGCAATCTGGGCGCTCGCCGGCCTGTGCCTCCCCGACCTCTTTCACATTCTTGCAGACCGAATGTTTAGAAATGCACGCTAGTCAGATGTCGTATTTGTAACCACGTGGCCTCCCAGTTGAAGTTTGTAGACACAACCTGATATTGACAATTTCGCCTCCAGGTTTTATATTGTTTTCCCTGTATTTGTGTTCACGACGTGGAGGTGGCTTTGGCCAAGAGACGGCGGCGGCAGCTTTCGGTACTCGTCATTCCGGACGATGGATCGAGAACCCTGGAGTTCAAACTCAGCTACTGGCTGTTACGCATAGCGGTTGGGGCGCTGATCCTTCTCCTGGCTCTGGTGGCTCTGGGTGGCAGCTTCTACTGGAAAGCGCACAAATGGCAACGCGTGGCCCACTCGTACAAACGCGAGAACACCCGGTTGCGTACCGAAGTAGAACGGATTGAAGAACTCGCCAACGTAGTGATACAGATGAAGCAGATAGACCAGCAATTGCGTACCATGCTGTCCCCTATAACCACATTGCCGCCAGCGGCATATTCCACCCCCACGTCTTCTCGCGCAATGTTTGCAGGTACCTCCGAGTCTACCGCTCAGGTTCGAACGGTGCAGGGCCTCCCGCAAACCGGCCAACAGGCCTCCGTGGATGCCCGCTGGATTCCCTCCATCTGGCCTGTTTCTCCCTCCATCGGGTGGGTAACGGCTGAGTTTGGAAATTCCGATGATGTAATAAAAAATCGGCATGGAGGAATTGACATTGCCGCCCCTGCCGAAACTCCGATTTATGCAACCGCAGACGGCAAGGTTGTTTATGCTGACGTACACGAAACCCTCGGCTTCATGGTTGCAATTGACCACTACGGTGTATTCCTGACACGCTACGGGCACAACGCATCTCTGCTGGTCTCCGTTGGAGAACAGGTGCGAAAAGGGCAACCCATCGCTCTGGTAGGTAGTTCCGGCCATAGCAGCGGACCGCACGTCCATTACGAGGTCCTGGTTGACGGGCAACCTCAGAACCCCAGGCAGTACCTTCCCAACTGAGCTACTCCTTCTCCGGAACAGGCCAATGTCAAAAAACACGCACAAATCAGGAAAAGATGCCCTGAATACAGTAGTGGGTAAGAATTCCACGCTGGAAGGGTCGTTTGAAGTCCACGATGGCATTCGCGTGGACGGAACGTTGAAAGGACAATTGATTTCTTCGGGCACACTGGTCGTAGGTCCCTCCGGCATCGTAGAGGCCGATCCCATCCGCGTTCAAGATGCCGTCATTGCCGGGAAATTGACTGGCAAACTGAAAGCGACCCACCAGGTCAAACTGGAATCCAGTGCTGTTCTGATTGGCGATATTGCAGCTCGAGTACTCATCATTGAAGAAGGGGCCGTATTCCGTGGCTTCTGCGATGCAGGCGAAGATCCCGGCGTAGAACTAAAGCCGGACGTACAGACCCAGCAAGATGTCTCTACCGAAAACGAGTCTACACCGGCCAAAAAAGCGGTTGGCTAACTACGCAAAATAAAAGAAGGGTGC
>JAQCGA010000672.1 GCA_027619145.1 bacterium
TTACCCGTACGCACAACCTGGAAATCGTACAAATCTGTCCCTACTTCGACTTCACTACCAGCCCGGACACCTGGAACAAAAGTATCCAGGATGCCGAAATCTTCATCGACTACGCCCTCGAACTCAACTGCTCTTTCATCCGCACGTACACCGGAAACGTAGGCAGCGCAAACGCCACACCGGACCAATGGGACGCCTGCGTACGTGGCCTCCAGAAAATCTGCAAAATGGGCCAACCGCACAACATCTCCTTCCCCCTGGAAACCCACCAGGTCATCCACCACGGCCCCAACCTCACCGACACCAGCGCCTCCACACTTCGGCTCTTACGTGACGTGGACATGCCCAACCTCAGCATCAATCTTCAAACGCCACTCGTTGGCGAATCCGCCTTCTATACCGCAAACCAACTGGGTGAACACGTCGTCCACCTCCACGCCCACAATTGGGTAAACGCATGGCCACGCCTCACCTTTCTGGACACCGGTGACGTACACTTTGAAACCTTCCTCCACATCCTCAAACAAAAAGGCTTCAACGGCTACATCTCCATCGAACACGGCAGCCACCATCCCCCGTATGAAACAGCCGAGCATGAAATCGCGTATCTGAAAAAAATCATCAAAAGCAACGGCAGGATCGCGAAAAACACGAAATAGCGCGGAAAACACGAAAACGGCACACAACAACAACGACAAACAGCAGAAGCAGGAGCACATACATCAACTCCACCGAAAATGGAGGGGTGCGGCTTCGTGGCCCTTCGCAGGTTGAAAGGTTGTCTTCGTGCCCCTTCGTGATACCGCATAACATAAGGAAACCGCAATGCTCAAACTCGCCACATTTACCGTAGATTGCACGCCCCTCGAAGGCTCCGCCATCGGCTTCGGCACAGATGACTCCAGCGCCACCATCCGAGATTCGCTTTTCCTGCGTGGATTCTTGTTCGACAATGGTAAAACCCGTTGCCTGATTGCCAGCCTGGACTACTGCGGCCTCATGAACAGTGCCTATGACCATCTCACTGGTGCCCTTGCAGACGCCGTAGGCATCCCGCACGACCACGCCGTTGTCCACTGCGTTCATCAGCACGACACCCCACTGCTCAACTTCGAACTCGAACCCCTGCTCGAAACAGAAACCTTCTCCCGTACCTGGTGGCAAGAAACCGTTACCCAATGCGCCACCGCAGCAGCCAGTGCCCAGGAACAAATGGCAGACGTATCCGAAATAGGCACCTGTGAAACCCGACTCCATGGCTTCGCCTCCAACCGCCGTATTCTGGGACCAGACGGAAAAGTTAGGGGCATGCGATTCAGCCGCTGTGGAGATGCCAGCTTAAGAGCCGAGCCCGTGGGCACCATCGATCCATTCCTCCGCACCCTCGCGTTCAAAGGTACAGACGGCAATCTTCTCGCCTCCATGAGCTTCTACGCCACCCATCCCCAGGTCTCCAACGGCCGGAACACGTACAGCGCAGACGCCCAGGGCGAAGCCATGCGCCTTCTTGGAGAAACCCATAGCAACGCACTGCATGCCTATTTCTCCGGCCCCTTCGGCAATATCACCGCCGGAAAATACTCTTCTCCAACCGACAAAGAAGGCAACCTCCTGACCTTTGGAAAACGTCTGGCCGATGGAATCACCCGCAACCTCAACGGACTGGACTGGCACACCCCGGACACCCTCGAATGGACCGCAAGCAGCTTCCCATTTCCCAAAGAAAGCCTGGACACCGATGCACTCCGCGACCTGATCCGCAACCCAAATACACCCGCTGGCCAGCGCATGATCAAAGCCGCCGTCCTGAGCAGCTACGAATATGAACCCAACGTGAACTACCCAATCCGGCTGCTTCGTTTAGGTCCCTTCCGCATGCTCTTTCTCTCCGGCGAACCCTTCGTCGAATATCAACTCTACATCCAATCCCTTATCCCGGACGAATTCATCGCCGTTGCCGCCAACTGCAACGACAACTTCCTCTACCTTCCCCTGGCCGAAAACTTTCCCCAGGATGGCTACGAAGTCACTTCGTTCCGCTGGTGCACCGAAGAATTCGAACCGCGCCTCAAAGAAGCCGTCTCTCAACTTCTGCTGCCCAAATAGACGGCGAACGCACCGCCAACCTCTGTATCCATCTATCCCAAACCGACAGGAACCATGGACCTTCCCTATCTATCACAACTCAGAGAATTCCTCAACGAGAACCAGGCCTTCACCTCGCCAGAAGACCTCAGCGTGTACGCCTTCGACGGCACGGCCATCCTCAACCAGCTCCCTGCCTGCATTGTCCTGCCAGAAACAACCGAACAGGTCTCCCGCCTGCTTGCCATCGCAAACAAACGAAAAATCCCGGTTGTCACACGTGGCTCCGGCACTGGCCTCAGCGGCGGATCGGTCCCCACACCCGGCTGTATCGTCCTCTGCCTGGTCCGCATGAACCGCATCCTGGAAGTGGACACAGACAACCTCACCATGACCGTTGAATCCGGCGTCATCACCCAAAAAATCTTCGACGCCGCTGCTAAAACGGGTCTCTTCTACCCACCAGATCCAGGCTCCATGAAAATCTCCACCATCGGCGGAAACGTAGCCAACAACTCCGGGGGTCTCCGTGGACTGAAATACGGCGTCACCCGCAACTACGTCATGGCCCTGGAAGTAGTTCTCTCCGACGGCCGCATCCTCAACACCGGCACCAAATGCGTCAAAGACGTGGCCGGATTCACCCTCAAAGACCTTTTCATCGGCTCCGAAGGCTCTCTTGGCATCATCACAAAAATCACCCTCAAACTCATCCCACAACCCGC
>JAQCGA010000673.1 GCA_027619145.1 bacterium
CGCAGAATATGGTTCTCGATACAAAATTTTTCGAACGGGCAAAAGCCGTGGGATATGCGAGGGGAAGTGTACGTTCGTTTTGGAGAACCGGACCATCGATCTACTTCGGATTCTTATAACCTGGAGCAGAGCCTGGAGGTGCAACGGGTAAAGGAACGGTTGGCGGAGGAACTGTATGGCACCCGGACGGACCCGGGTGCTTTTTTGAGGTCCACGTTGACAGAAGGAAGCAATGTGGTGGACCAGGCAGGGTTTTTCATGCCGCCTTCGGAGTCTTCTTTTTTTCCAGGTCCGGTATTTCCGGTGCGGAGTATGAGGAGCAGTATCAGTGAGGCCGCCGGTTTTACCAGCGCGGCGTACAATGAGGATGGCAGTGGTGGGAACGCCGGCGTGAATGACGTGGGGGTGAGTACCTCCCGGAGCGGTCCCACCCTCAATTATGCCCCGGTGTCCAGCCGAGGAGACGTGTCGATGGTGGCCTGGGAGAGCTGGGTGTACACGGGGATTGGTGGCGGGATTGAGATTACGTTTACGGACGAGTTTGGGAAGGGGATTTACGGATTTGCGCCGGTACCTCTGGAGGCCAGCGTGCCCGTGCGGCAACTGGCCAAGTTGAGCCGGTACAGTCCGGAGAACGTGGTTCTGCAGGCTGCTCGTAGCACGCCGGATTATTATGAAGCGCCGGAGAATAAGAATCCGTTGGGGTTTTATTATGATTTGGCCGATTTCCAGGGCATAGGAAGACAGACGGCTCTGGAGGTCTATATGGGTATTCCCCACAATATGGGGAAGTATATGGTGGACGAGAAGGCGACGCGGATTGAAGTGGAGCGATCTGTGGGTTTGTTGAATCTGGCTACCGGTGCGGTGTACCGGCAGGATGGTGTCATCCGTTTTGAAGGGAAAGGAAATTTGACAAATGATCGAACTTCCTTTGTGCCAGATGCAGTAAGGATGGAAGTGCCACCTGGCCGGTATCGGATGGAGGTACAGGCAAGAGATCGATTGTCGCGTAGCCGCAGCCGGTATCGCCAGGAGATTCTGGTGGACCCCTATGGAACAGAACGTTTTCAGGTGAGTGACCTGGAACTGGCCTGGAAAATTGAAGAAGGTCATTCGGAAGGGGTGTTCCAGAAAGGCGAGCTTCAGGTTGTACCGATGCCCACCCGGGCGTACGGTCGCGGGCAGAGCGTGTTCGTATATTATGAAGTGTACAATCTGCAGAAAGACGATTTTGGGCGAACAAAGTACCAGGTGTCTTATACGATTGGCCCCAAGAACGGTTCGCCGCTGGGTGGGGTGATCTCCAGTCTGGTTCGGTTGGGGCGTGGGAAGCAGCAGACGGTGGCAGTGGCGTACGAACAAGAAGGAGATGCGACCACAGAAGTGGAATACGTGGGCCTGGAACTGGGCAATATTGCTCCGGACCAGTATGTGTTGAAGGTGACGGTCACGGATCTGAATAGCGAGGAAGCCGTGGTGAAGGAGGCGGGGTTCATGGTGGCGCAATAACGATTTTACACCGGCAGCCGGAAAACTGAGGAACTTATGTACAAAACGGTGGTGCGGAGAGATCCTCAGGTGATAACCGAGATCTGGACGGCGCACGTAGATGGAACTGAACTCGAAAGGGTGAAGGCCTGTTCGCGTGTGCCGGGAGACCTCGGTTTTTTATTGGTTTTCTTGAACCCAGAAAGCATATTTCGTGTCTTTTAAGAAGAACCTGTTTTGTTTCTGGCGCAGAAGAAATCATCTTTTTCGGCATTCGAGATGTATTTTGGGTTCTTGAGGTTTGAATGGGACGTTTTTTTGTTTATGCGATGATGTTTGTTCTGGTTCTGATATGCCAGGTGTTTGCCAGTACGCCGGATTCTTTGCGAATATGGGAAAAGAAGATTGAACGCCGTACACCTGAAGACGGCGATGCGTGGGTGCAACTTGGTCAGGCATATTTGAAAGCTGGAAAATTGAGGCGGGCGGAGAAGGCATTTCGGAAGGGGATTCGGTACGGAGAGCTGGCTGAGGCCTACAATGGGGTGGGTCTGGTCTTTTCTAACTGGGAACATCAGGAACGGCTGGCGTTTTATTATTTTCGGCGGGCTCTGGGGGCAGACCCCACGTTTATTGAAGCGCAGATGAATACGGCACGGTTGCGCCTCAAGCTGGAAGATAGTGATGCCGAGACGGCGTTGATGGAAGCCATTCAGATGGATTCGACCTATGCGCCGGCCTATTTGATGCTGGCGGAGTGGTATTTTGACAGCGGGTATACGGACCGCATGGTCGCGCTGTATGGAAAGTACCTGGACATGCGCCCGGATGACCTGGATGCGCATTTTGGGCTGGCGCGTACGTACCTGGAGCAGCATCAATTTAGGCCGACTCTGAAGGTGGCCGAACTGGTGCTACAGCGAAATCCAGACGCCATCCAGTTTCTGCCGTTGGCAGCACAGGTGTATGCGGTTCAGGGAAATGCGGACCGGGCGCTGGCGTTGTTTCTGGCATATATTGAGGCTTTGCCCGAGGATGAGCGCCGGTTGTACGAGGACCCGTCGCTGGTGGCGTTTTTGAAAGACCTGGAGGCGTTCCACAATACACCCGAATCGGAGCGCGAAGCGTTTTTGGAGGCGTTCTGGCGGAAACTGGATTTAACACAGGTTTCCGGGGGGAAAGCCCGGCGGGTGGAGCATTACCGGCGGGTGTGGTATGCACGTACTTATTTTTCAGAGAAGGTGAAGCCGTGGGACCGGCGGGGCGAGGTGTATATTCGATTTGGAGAGCCGGATTACCGGTCTCGATCCAATGCGGT
>JAQCGA010000674.1 GCA_027619145.1 bacterium
CTTGCAAAGAGTTGCTGTTGATCGCCGATTCCGGAGAAGGTTTGGCGAATTTTTTGTGCTGTGTTTGGAAGAAATGGATCAAGGCCGAATGCGATGGATTGCAGATTTTCCACCCAATTTTGAAGGTGCGGGTTGAGTTCTGGAGTCTGGTTCTCTTTCAGGAGATTCCAGGGTTTGACCGCTTCAATCTGGCGGTTGGTTTCGGCGATTTGTGTCCAGAGAATTTCAAGGGCTCCCGAAAAGTCAAAGGTGTCCAGGGCGAGTTCGATTCCGTCGGGTGGTTCTGTCGCTCGGATGGACCGGGTATCGAAGTCTGCCCGTTCGCAGAGTGTGGTGAGTCGGCGGACCAGGTTGCCCAGGCCATTGGCGAGGTCTGCGTTGTAACGTTGCTGGAATCGGCGTTCCGAAAAGTCTCCATCTGCTCCGAACGGGATTTCGCGCAGCAGATAATACCGCAGAGCGTCTGGGCCGTAGCGGTTGATGAAATGAAAAGGGTCGATGGTGTTGCCGAGCGATTTGCTGATTTTTCGGCCATCGACTGTGAGGAATCCGTGGACCAGTAGCGTGGTTGGCAGAGGGAGGCCCGCAGAGAGGAGCATGGCGGGCCAGTAGAGTGCGTGGAATTTGAGAATGTCTTTGCCAAGGACGTGAATTCTTTCGGTGCTTCTGGTCCAGTACTGATCAAAATCTTGAGTCGTGGCGCCGTAGCCGATGCCCGTGAGGTAGTTGGTTAGTGCGTCGAACCAGACGTAGAGGATTTGGGATGGGTCTCCGGGAACCGGGACTCCCCAGCCGTTGGAGCGTTCTTTGGGGCGAGAAATACTGAAGTCCCAGAGGCCCTGTCGAATGAGGCCCAGGGCTTCGTTGCGACGGGTTTCGGGGAAGATGCGTAACTTGCCAGATTCGATGAGGTCTTCCAGTTGGTTCTGGTAGTTTGTGAGACGGAAGAAGTAGTTGGTTTCCTCAACGGGTTCGGCGGGAATGTTGTGGACAGGGCAATAGCCGTTTTTGAGGTCCTGTTTGCGGTAAAAATCTTCGCAGCCGGTGCAGTAAAGTCCTGCGTAGGTTTTGCGGACGATGTCTTCTTTTTTGCACGTGGTCCAGAACCGGGATGCGCCGCTGTGATGCGCTTTGGAAGACGTGCGAATAAATCCGTTTTCCGAGATGTTGAGTGCGGCTAGCAGTTCCTGGAACACACCGGCATTCTGATCACAGAGCTGTTGCGTGGGAATGCCCTGTTGTTTGGCGACGAGTACATTTTTAAGCGCGTTTTCATCGGTTCCAGTGAGGAAGAATATATCTTTTCCTCTGAGGCGTTGCCACCGAGCGATCACGTCGGCTTGCAGAAGTTCAAGCGCAAAGCCTACGTGGGGGCGGGCGTTTACATAGGGAATCGATGTGGTAACATAAGTGGTGCTCATGGCACGTCCTTTCGTAGAGGGCACAGGTATGGGTCGCGGGCGATAGAGGATGGGACGTGCGCATGAATCCAATGCCGCCGAGGCTGCTGGATTTTTGTTTGCTGGAAAAGGTCATTGGTTTTGCCTCCATAACGCTGGTGTGATCCACGGGTTGATTTTAGGGAAGGGACGTGAGGGTCTTGCCTTACGTTTCAAAGAGAACACTGACACTTTCCTGGTTGTGAATTCTCCGGATCGCTTCCGCGAAGAGAGGGGCTACGGAGATGATTTCGATTTTGTCCGAAAATTCGACCGGCTGGGTTTCGATGGTGTCGGTTACATAGAGTTTCTGGATGGTGCTCTGTTCGAGGCGTTCCATTGCCCCTTTTGAGAAGGCACCGTGGGTAACCAGCACGTACACAGATCGGGCACCGCGTTGAATCAGGTTGGAGGAAATGTTTACGAGGGTGCCTCCTGAGATGACCACGTCATCTACTACAATTGCGGTTTTATTTTTTACGTCTCCAATCAGGTCCATGACCCGTGCATCTTCATCGTGGCCTGTGCGAACCTTATCTCCGATGGCCAGAGGTGCACCGAGGTACGAGGCATATTTTCGGGCTTTTTTGACAAATCCCGCGTCGGGTGAAACGACGACGAGGTCGGGCAGGTTTTGTTTCTTGATGGCGTCACAGAGGATGGGCAAGGCGTAGAGATCATCTACGGGCAATTTGAAGAAGCCCTGTACCTGTGCGGCGTGCAGGTCCATGGTTACAATACGATCTGCACCGACGGATTCAATGGCATCGGCACAGACCCGTGCTCGGATGGAGACGCGGGGTTCGTCTTTTTTGTCGCCTTTGGCATATGTGAAGTAGGGCATCACAACGGTGACCGAGGCTGCACTGGCACGGTTGCATGCGTCAATCCAGAAGAGGAGTTCCATAAAGTTGTCGTTGGCCTGGTATCCGGTGGACTGGATCAGGTACACGTTGCGTCCGCGTACGTTTTCGAGGATGCGCACGAAGAGGTTGCCCTCAGAAAATCGCAGGGTTTCGTTTTTGCCAGGTTCGACGCCCAGGTGCGAGCAAATATTGCGGGTGAGTTTTGGGCTGCCTGTTCCGCCGAATACGAGGATGGGTTCTTCGTTCATGGCAGTTCCTTTCAGGTGGGTGAAACCTGGGCCAGGAGGTCTTCCAGCGGCAGGTCTGCAAGCGATTTAATCTGAAGGTGCGCGTGGTCCAGATTCAGGTGACGGGTGAGTTCGTTGGGCACGGCGACACAGCGCAGTCCAGCCGCATTTGCCGCGTGAATTCCCACAGGGGAGTCTTCGAGTGCCAGGGCCTGATTCGGGTGGGTATGCAGTGCCTTGAGTACAGCGGTATATACGGCCGGGTCCGGCTTG
>JAQCGA010000675.1 GCA_027619145.1 bacterium
TGTAGATCCAATCGTGCTGTGGGTATCCGCGAAAATCTGGGGCTGGTGTGTGGTGTACTGGACATCCGGTAGCATAGGCGCGCGTGAAGGTGGCAGGGGTGATGTGGCGGGTGCGAGGAACCCAGGCGTCGGGCATCAGGCTGCGGATGGTGTCTGTATCTCGATTCAACCAGGGGGCGGCGGTTTTGAATATGGCGTCTGCAATTTTCTGTGCGGTGGGTTCTTCTGCAACCCGTTTCCGGGCGCGCTGGACCTGTTCGTGCGTGTAGAGGTTCATTTGGGACTCCGGGGTTTCGACAAACGAAGAAGGAGGAGATTGTGGCACAGGGTAGAAAGAGTAAGCTCTGCATCTTTGGTGCCGGTGGGCCCATTGGAGCCGCTGCTGCGAATGCGTTGAGAGAGGACTATGTACTTCGGTTGACGGATCTTCGATCGGTAGAACGTATTTTGGAGGAGAACCGGCCGCAAGCTCCGAATGCCCCTCTGCCGTGCGTGCCTGAACCGCCGCATACGTGGGAGGTGGTCAACGTCGGAGATTACGATCAGGTGCTGGAGGCGGCACGTGGGATGGACGCGTTGGTGAACCTGTCTGTGGTGAGACACGATGTGCCGGGTGCGTTTCGGGTGAATTTGGTGGGCGCTTATCATGTGATGAAGGCGGCGGTAGCCTGTGGGGTTCGGCGGGTAATTCACACGGGGCCTCGCAGGCCCTCTTCCGGATTTGAGGCAGATTACTGGGGTGATTTTCAGGTGCCAGATGACGTACCGTTCCGCTCAGGGAGCCATCTGTATGGGCTGACAAAACACATGGCGAGTGAGACAGTACGGGCGTTTTCTGAGGAGTACGAACTGGAGACAGTTTGTCTGTTGTTCGGTCTCTTGTTGCCAGGAGATGGTAGGGGTTTTGCGGATGGCGAGGGGGTGCCTCCGTTTACGGGGTCCTGGGAAGATGCAGGCTGGGCGATTCGGTGTGCGCTTCGAGCGGAGAATTTACCTCGAAAGTACGAAGTGTTCAACATTTGTGCCAGAATGCCGGGTGCAAAGTTTGTGCCGGATAAAGCGGAACGTTTGTTGAACTGGCGGCCGGAACACGGGTTTGAACGGCTGTGGCGGAGGGTCCAACGATGAGACCTCCGCCACAGCGAAAGGTCAGGTGGTAGAAATCGCCGCGCGCCCGTTGCTCCGGGTGCGGAACGATCCGTCCGTTTTCCGAGTGGCAACGGCGTGTGGGGTTACGTTGAATGTATCTCCTGGGCCGAAGTCGTAGAGGTAGGCGATCCGTCCGGGCTTGAAGCGGTCGTCTGCGGCACCGGCTTCCATCAGGCGGATCTGACCGTCTCGTCTGAGGCCGGGTTGGTGCGGGGTGAGCATCACGTCGTCTACGGGCAGCCAGATGGTGTGGTGCTCGTCGGTGAGCCAGCATCCCCGGTAGTATCCCTGGGAGGCCATATACAGGTTGGTTTTGGTGGATAGGACGGAGCCATTGGCATTTACGCCGGTGATGACGAACCGGCCAATGCGGAAAGAATCGGTTCCGAACCCGATGCGGAGACGGCGGCCTTTGCCTTCTACGGTTTGGATGTTGTAGGCAGCATACCGGCTGGCGTTCCCGAAGCGTGCAATTTCACCACTGAGTCCTGTTGCACGAAACGGCTGACTGTCCCGGTCCCGCTCAATTTCTACCGTGGAGGTATCCGGGTCCACAGAGACGACCCGGCCGGAGATGTTCTTTTCGATGGCCAGGTTTTGGCCTGCGGCGTGAAGTGTGCCACCGCCGGCCTGAAGGAGTTTCACGAGGTTGCCTTCAGCATCTCGGCGCGTCAGGCTGAAGGAACTGCCGTTGGCACCCACGACGTGGCGGACGATGTCTTCCCCTCCGTTGTGGCGAATTTTAATGGTCAGACTGTTTGCCGTGCGTTCTACCTGCTGGACAGATTGAATCTGTGAGGCCCCGCGATACGGCTCCAGGATGGATGCAAATTGGCTGGTAATGCCATTTCCTGCGTTGCGCAGAAGAACATACGTGAGCTGTTTGGGGTTTCCGGGCTTGCGGGGTGGATCCCCGTGGCTGACAATGGCTTCGTCTGAAGAAAGAAAAGTGGCAGCCAGGCCTACTCCAGATTTCTCGTCTTTCCAGTTTGCGGACCAGATGCCGGAGGGTTTGCCGCGCCGGACGTTGTAGAGGTAAGAGTACCCGCCGCCCCGATAGGTGTAATAAGACCGACCTTTGCGCAGTGGGTCGGTGAGTCCATCGTCATCGTAAATCGTACCTTTGGGCACGTCCGGTCCGGCCAGGGTACCTTCTGTCTGCGGATCCGAAAGGGCGATCCCTTCTGCAGAGAACGGGGCGTCGAACCCATGGATGCTGTAGTCGTGCTGGCTGCCGCCAGAGACGCGGAACAGGTCCAGTACGTAGTGCACGCCCGGGGCGATGTCTATGAGTGCAACTGTTCGGCGGTATTCTGAAGTACTGTGGTAGGTTTCTGGTGCATCTACTTCAACCAGGCTGAATCCGTCTGCTGAAACGAAGTGGTGCAGCCTGCCCGCCGCTTGCGTGTCTTGCCGCCGGGCATCTACGACGACGGTGGCGTGTGCAAGGGTGTTTTTGGTCCACACGCCAGGGCGGTCGCCTTCGGCGGCGTGTTCAGGATAACCCATGTCTGGAATGAGTTTTTTGCCGTGGGCAAACAGTTCGAGGTTCAGGCCGTCGAAGTGGGCGTGTTCGGTGGTGGCGCGGCCATAGTAGACCGATGCGGCCGTTTGAGATTTACCCCGCCCGGAGCGCAAAAGGGC
>JAQCGA010000676.1 GCA_027619145.1 bacterium
TATTGCTCAATCGGCATGCAATTCTCTAACCGGAAATCACTGAGTTCCTGGGCAAAACGCCGTGTAATGCGTTCCAATTCAGAGTCGCTGTAATCTGCAGGGTTGATGTTGAGACCCCCTTTGGAGCCGCCGAAAGGCACGTCCACAATGGCGCATTTGTAAGACATGAGAGCAGCCAGAGCTTCTACATCATCTTGCGTTACAGAAGTTGCAAAGCGAATGCCGCCTTTCACGGGCAGCCTGTGTTCGCTATGGACAGACCTCCAGCCAGTAAAGATTCTGTACCCGTCCCGGAACTTGATGGAAAACCGTACCTGGTAGATGTTGTTATTGACTTTGATCTGGTCGGCCAGACCCGGGGGCAGGTCCATGGTGGATGCCGCACGGTCGAACATCCGATCGACACTTTCCTTGAAGGAGGTCTCCTGCTTTGCCATAATCTATTCCTTTCGATTCGATGGTTTCCGTCTGGTGTAAGACTGGGTGACTTTACTGAAGTGCATGACGCAGGGCATTTTCCAGGTTTGGGTGCTGGAAGTTGTAGTCTGTTTGTTGCAGGCGGGTGGGTCGAACCCGCGTGCTGGATAGCAGCAGGGCATCGGCCATTTCGCCAAAGGCAAGCCGGGCGGCAAAGGCGGGAACCGGGAAGAGGGTGGGCCGCGAAAGCACGTGTCCCAGGGTTTTTGTGAAGGTCCGATTGGTGGCAGGTTCAGGGGAGACGGCGTTGACCGGTCCCTGGAGATCATCGGTTTCAAGGGCGTGAAAGATGACACCGACCAGGTCATCCAGAGAAATCCAGCTCATATACTGTGTGCCATTTCCCAGGACGCCACCCAGGCCGAGCTTGAAGGGGAACAGCATTTTTGCAAGTGCGCCCCCGTCTGCACTCAGGACAATTCCGATGCGTGGGAAGACAGTGCGGATACCGGCATCTATGGCAGGCTGTGCGGCATTCTCCCAGGCGACGCATGTGTCGCTGAGAAAACCGGTTCCGGGTGTGCTGGTTTCGGTGAGGGATTCGTCTGCGCGATCTCCGTAATACCCAATGGCGGATGCAGAGACCAGAACGCGGGGTTGCCGGTTGAGGCCCGCAAGGGTTTCTGCAAGGAGCCGGGTTCCGGTTTCACGACTGCTTCGGATGCGTGCTTTTCTTTCGGTGGTCCAACGACCTCCAGCAATGTTTTCGCCAGCGAGGTGTACCACACCGTCCAGGGATTCCAGGCCTGAAGCGTCGATGTCTCCGTTCGCAGGATCCCAGTAAATTTGTGTTGTATCGGTTTTGGAACGGGTGCGTACCAGGCGTAGAACATGGTGTTCTTGCGATTCCAGAAAAGAGACCAGTTTGGATCCGACCAGGCCTGTGGAGCCCGTGATCAGTACGTTCATAGTGGGCCTCCTGTTCAATCGAGCGAACAACACGTTGCTGGAATATTTCGAAGTACGTCTGCCTGCGTTTGGGGATGGATGTTTTAGAGCTGGTACAGCATCAGGTAAACGGTTACGCCGCTGATGGAGACGAACATCCAGACGGGCCAGACCCAGCGGGCAAGCCTGCGGTGAGAAGAAAAGTTGGACCGCCAGGCAAACCACACCAATGCGACAACAAAAGGCACGTTTAGGGCTGCCAGGATGATGTGTGGAAGCAGAATAGCAAAATACACCGGCCGGGTCCAGTCGTGGTGAGGATAGGGTACAGACCCGGCGTAAGCGTGATAGATGAGGTAAGAGGTGAGAAAGAGGACCGATGTGACGAGGGCGGCGATCATCCATTTTTTATGTTGTTGGATGCGGCGCTGTCGAATCTGGTTTTAGACGATCAACAAGAAGATGGTGCAAATGGTGTTGAGGGCTGCATTGAGGGCGGGCAGGTCCGTGACGGTCACAGATGTTCTTTCTGGTGGAAATGCACATACGGCTGGTAAGATTTATAGGAGTATACTCATTTTTTTCACTTTTTGCAAATTCTTCGGTGGCGGCACCCGCAAGAGCGGTTGACAACCGGCCAGGATTGATTTATGTTTACAATCGGTTTTCGAGTTAAGTCACTTGAAAATGGGAGGATATAAGAGAATGTCGGAATCTGACAATGCCTGGTTGACCCCTAAAGAAATTGAACGCGCACTGAGCCGCAGAAAATCCAAAGAAGTGTTTGAAGATCTGATCTATGGCAGGCGCGAGCGGCGTGAAATTCTGGACCTGGTGATGGAAGCAACCGGGTGTAATGAGTTTTCTGCTGAAGACTTCCTGCGGGAGATTGTAAAAGATCGCCAGGCGTAATCTTCGAAAAGGAGCGTACCGTATGTCTTATTTTGGAGATTTGAGGAAGCGTTATTATGAACCGGTTCCGCCGCCACGAGATGCCGGTTTGTTGTGGGTTGGATTGTTCCTGGGGGTGATTATGGGTGTTCTTGTGGGTGTTCTGCTGGCGCCTGCAAGCGGCCGGGTCACTCGAAGCCGTGTGCGGCGCCGGGCAGAGGAAGTGGGCGACCAACTTCGCGAATCTGCAGATGACGTAGCGGCTACGGGCAAGAAGCTGGTTCAGGACGCAGAGACGCAGGTTCGCTCCGCGCGCGGGGAGGTTTCGCGCAGGCTCCATCGACAGGATTCGGAAGAAGAAGGCGCAGCGTAATGGACCCGGCGGCGGCCGGATAGATGCCGCCGCCGGCAAGATAAAGGCAAATAATTCCCGTCCATTGGGAACTCAGGGGCAGATTTCCGGGATGACAGGGAGATTTTTGCCCTTTTTTCGTTGGGGTATTCCGTAGTAGAACACCACGAAGACGTGGTTG
>JAQCGA010000677.1 GCA_027619145.1 bacterium
GATTACCCGCACCACACCTTTTCGCCGAATAATCTTGCAGTGGTTGCACCGGCGTTTAATCGAAGATTGAACTTTCATGAGCTTGTCCTTTCAACAGCCACAGCCGAAATTTACCGCCGACCTCTTAACTTACCTTTTTTCATAAACCCATCGTAGTTGCGCATCAGCAAATGAGATTCAATTTGCTGCAACAGGTCTAGTGCCACACCCACAATAATCAACAATCCGGTTCCACCAAAAAAATCGTGCAAGCCAGGATGAACGCCCAGATAATTGATGATAAAAAATGGAAATACCGCAATCGCAGCCAGGAAGATAGACCCGGGAAGCGTGATGCGTGTTAGAATCTTGTCAATAAAATCGGACGTTCGCTTGCCAGGACGAATCCCCGGGATGAACCCTCCGTGCCGCTTCATATTGTCTGCCAGATCCACTGGATTGAATACGATGGCGGTATAGAAATAGGCAAAGAAAATGATCGTTGTACTGTACAAAACCCAATAGGGCGCAGACTGCCACGTGCTGCCAGGTGAAAAAGCTACGGCCATGTCCTGCATAAATTCGTTGCTCGAAAAATATGTAGCCAGAGTAGAAGGCATAAACATAATCGCTTGGGCGAAAATGATGGGCATTACGCCCGACGTGTTCACCTTCAAAGGAATGTGGGTACTTTGTCCGCCGTAAACCCTTCGCCCCACAACTTGTTTGGCATATTGTACCGGAATCTTCCGGGTTCCCTGTGTGATGAGAACAACCAGGGCCGTTACCACAATAATAATGACCAGCACCAACAATTCCAGAAGGATGCCCTTGTCATTGGTCACAAAATCCTGATATTCCTGTCCTATGGCGTACGGAAGCATCGCAATGATGCCAATAAAAATCAACATGGACATCCCGTTCCCAATGCCCCGGGCGTCAATTTGTTCGCCCAGCCACATAATGAAAACGGTTCCGGCCGTAATTGTCAGCACGGTAAGCATGCGAAACCCCCAACCGGGGTCCACAACCACAGACATACCCGTTTGCGGAGAACGCAGGCTTTCCAGGAAGAAACTCACGCCGAAGGACTGGGCCGCCGCCAGAGCAACGGTTCCATAGCGCGTATACTGCGTAATTTTCTTTCGACCCTCTTCGCCCTCTTTTTGCAATTTCTGCAAAACCGGGATCACTGCGCCCAGCAATTGGAGAATAATCGAAGCACTGATATAGGGCATCACACCCAGCGCAAAAACCGTTGCCCGGGTAAATGCCCCACCTACAAACATGTCGTAGAGGCCAAAAATTGTGCGATCAGCCCCGCTAAAAAACTCGGCCAACGCAATTCGATCAATTCCCGGAATCGGTACCTGTCCGCCGATTCGGTACACAACCAGAATACCCAGCATAAATAGGATGCGGTTGCGAAGTTCCGGGATCTTAAAGGCACTCTGAAAACTTTGGAGCACCGGCCCCTCCTCTCACAGGGAAAGTCTATTCGGCCTTGGAGGCCGTTCCAGAGATAATCTCGACGCTGCCGCCTGCCTGCGTAATCTTCTCCGAGGCAGAAGCAGAAACAGCGTGGGCTTTAACCTGAATGGCCCCCGAGACTTCCCCCCGCCCCAGTACCTTAACTCGCTGGGATAGAGACCGGATCAATCCGGCCTTTTTCAAAATCTCAGGCGTAATTTCGCCCGTCATCTCCCGCCTGACAATGTCGTCCAGATTCACTACCTGGAAAACGACCTTATTCGGACTGGTGAAACCTACCTTGGGCAAACGACGTTGCAACGGCATTTGTCCGCCTTCAAACCCACGCCTGATTTTACCACCAGACCGAGCCTTCTGGCCTTTATGACCTTTTCCACTGGTTTTCCCATGTCCGGAACCAGGGCCACACCCTATGCGTTTCCGCTTCTTAACCGCCCCGGAGGGGGGTGTCATATTGCTAAGTTTCATAAATCATTTTCCTTCAAGACAAAGAGAATATGCCAACAATCTGCATATTCGAGTCCAGAATCTGAGCCTCCAGAAAACATCCTGCAGACTCACACACTTCCAAAACCCCAAATACTACTTTGAAAGATCTTCCACAGTCACCAGATGAGAAATCTTGTGGACCATACCGCGAATCTGCGGGGTATCCTTGTGCTCCACAGTCTGATGCATACGGCGAATCCCCAGGGCAATCAGCGTCTTGCGCTGCTTCTGCACACGCGAAATTCCGCTGCGAACCTGAGTAATCCGAAGAATGTTTTCGCCTTGAGCCATTTGAACCTACTCCCGAGTGTAAGCCAGTTCAGATTCGTCAACATTACGTAGCCGGGCAAACCCACTCGCATTGCGCAAGCTCTGCAGCCCTCGTAACGTCGCTTTGACAGTGTTGTGCCTGTTCTGCGAGCCCAGCGATTTGGTCAATACATTGTGGACTCCAGCCAATTCCAGCACCGCCCGGATACCGCCACCAGCAATGACGCCAGTACCTGGCGAAGCAGGCTTCAACAGTACCTTGGCCGCGCTGAACGTCCCAATTACCTGATGGGGCAATGTCCCGTCTTGCACGGGCACACGAATTAGGCTTTTCTTAGCGTTCTCAGTCGCCTTTCGAATGGCTTCTGAAACCTCACCAGCCTTGCCCATACCTGCACCGACAACGCCCTGCCGATCTCCAACGACAACCATCACGTTAAAGGCAAACCGGCGCCCACCCTTGCGAACATGCGAAACTCGCTTGAGGCTATTGTTGATTACTATTTCCGTCAGATCCAATCCCGAAGGATCTATCCTGGCCAAAATACGCTCCTTTG
>JAQCGA010000678.1 GCA_027619145.1 bacterium
TTTGTGAAGGGGCCCTGGCTGCTGGACACGACGCATCTGGTCATGTGGGATGTGCCGCAAGCACACAAGTGTGTGACGCCGGAAGATGTGACGCGCCGGTTCGAGAAGATGTTTGAGATTTCGGACGGGAAGGTGTGGGCGACGACACCGGACTGTGTGCTGGATTATGAGTTGATGCGGCGAAATTTGAAGGTCGAGAATGTGCACGAAGAAGACGGCGCTGTTGTGTTCGATGTGGGAGGCGAGTGGCCGGTTGGGGCGGTGAGAAGCCATCTGACGGTGCGTGTTTCCGGAGTTGGTGGGAAGGCCCCCGAGGTGGAGCAAGAGTTTCATGTGCGCGAAGGGGGATACAGCCGTCATAACGAGGTGGAAACACCGGTGCGAGATGGGAACGATTGGCTGATTACGATGCAACTTGCACCGCATCGAACGGTGCGTGTGAAGCGGAGATAATCCTGTCCAATTTTTGGTAGGGGCAGCCCCTGTGGCTGCCTGGGATTTACCGGAGAAACAGCCGGGCGACCACAGGGGGTCGCCCCTACGGAAACCAGAATCGTGCAAACCACTTTGGGACTGTAAATGGAGAAAATATAGATGCCAGAGTTCAGATCGTCCGTTTTGTTCGTGTGTACTGGAAACGCAGGGCGTAGTCAGATGGCGCAAGCGATGTTCCGGGAGATGGTTCAGGGCGTGACGATTGAGTCTGCGGGTGTGGACCCGTGGTCTCACTTACATCCGATGGCAGTGAAGTTGATGGGAGAGCGGAAGGTTTCGCTGGAGGGTCATCATCCGAAGCATGTGGATACGGTGGTGGACCGGGGATTTGATTTTGTGGTGACGATTGGAGATCCGGCGCGGGCAGGGTTGCCGAAGCTGGCGGTTTCTTCTTCATACTGGATGCACTGGGATATTTCAGATCCGGCAGATGCGGACGATACGCCGGACTCGGAGGCAGTATTTCGGCGTACCATGGAGGCGATTGAGAAGCGGCTGCCGGGGTTGAAGGCGCAGGTAGGGGCGATGCCGAAGCTGGGTTCGTTTGCGTTTCAGCCGGGGATTGGGACGGGGTTGTGGGCGAAAGAGCGGTTTGAGCCGGGGGTACATTTGCCGGTCATTCTGGAGGCGGGGTACAGAGCGATTGAGTTGAATGTGTATAAGGGGCGGGATCATTTTGATTGGGAGGATGCCGCGGCGGTACGGGAACTGCGGAAGGTGGCGGATGATTTGGGAATGCTGGTGTGGTCGATCCATTCGCCGGATCTGGGCAGTATTGCGGCGGTAGATTCAGGAGAACGCCAGCGGCAGATAGATGTGTTAAAGCTGTGTCTGGATCTGGCGGGGGAGTTGGGGGCAAAGGCGATTCCATCGCATGCGTTGCTGATTGGGCCGTTCAAAGAAGATCCAGAGGGTTGCGAGGAACGGATGGCGGAGACGATGGCGGAGTTGGCCGCGTACGCAGATGGCGGGCCGGCGCAGATTGCATACGAGAATGCGGGGTTTCCCTCGGCAGAGGTGACGCGTGCGTGGAGGATTCTGGAACGACTGGATACGGTTTCGCGTGCTTCGTGCGGTTTTGCTCTGGATACGGGGCACGCCAATATTGATGGGGATTTGGGAGAGATTGAGGAAGGGATTGGGGATCGACTGTTGAGTTTACATTTGAATGACAATGACGGAAAGGGCGACACGCATCTGGCACCTGGTGAAGGAACGGTGGATTGGGCGATGGTGAAGCGCATTCTGAAGGGATTCCGAGGTGTGGTGATGTATGAAATTGAGCGGGGTGCGTTTGATTCGGTAGAGCGGATGAAAACGACGCTGGCGGCCCATGAGAAATATTTGGCCGTATAACCAGAGGAGCAGGGGATGACTCCGTATGAGCGGTGTCTGGCGGTAATTGAGGGGCGGATTCCAGACCGGGTTCCAGGGTATACACCGACGCTTGCGTGCGATGTGGCGAGTGAGATCCTGGGGCGACCGGTGAATTGTGGTACGCCTTCGTTGTGGTTTGCAGAGGCGAAGGCGTGGTTGGCGGGGAAGGAGGTGTTTGCGGAGTTTGAAGAGAAGCTGGAGGCGGATCGGTTAGAGCTGCATCAGTTGTTGGGCAATGAAATTTTTCGATACCCCTGGCGGAAAGGGAATCGGCCGAGTGCGCAGGTAAGCGAGCATATGTTTTTGTATGGAGATCCGAACGGGGTGCACCAGGTATGGCGGTGGGATGAAGAGGTGCGCAATTTTATTGAGGTGAAAAATACGGCACCGAAGGTGCTGCCGGAGGATTGGCCTCGGGTGGCGAAGCAGGCCCAGGTGGGGTTGGGCGAGCGGGTTGCACGGGCGAGAGAGACTGCCGGTGTTGCAGAAGAGAGGCTACAGGCGCGACTGGGTGACCAGATGATGGTGATTGCCGGTGGTGGTGGGTTGTCTCTGGGGGTGGATGAGGCCGGGCTGATGGCGTGCGTGCTGGAGCCGGGCGCGGTGGGCGATGTTCTGGATTGTAGCCTGGAGGTGGCGCTGGCTCAGGTGGGCGGGATGCTGCGTTTCAAGCGTCGGATGTTCCGGGAGTGCGCCCGGCCGGTGAAAAGGCCGCGCCGAGCACATCGGCGGTGGCCTGGACCAGCGGAATCATGCGGTCGTAGGCCATCCGCTTGGGGCCGATCACGCCCAGCACGCCCAGTACCTGGCCATTGGCGGTGTACGGGGCGGTGACCAGCGAGACACCCTGCAGCGGCATCATCCCGGTCTCCTCGCCGATGAAGATACGCACGCCCGGGGCCTGGATGG
>JAQCGA010000679.1 GCA_027619145.1 bacterium
GGCCGATGGCGAGTTTGACGCCAGATTCTTCACAGGCGTCCAGCATCTGTTGGCATAAGGCCTGGGTGAGTGCCATGGGTTTTTCGCAGAGGATGTGCTTGCCAGCTTTGGCGGCGCGGGCTACCAGATCCGGGTGGGTGAAGGTGGGCGTGGCTATAATGACTACGTTGACGTCCGGAGATTCGAAGATACGGTCCGGATCGTTCACGGGTTCGGCACCGGTTTCTTCGGCCCGTTCTCTGGCGAGGTCTGGGTTCAGGTCAAAGGTGTAGCGCATGGAGCAGTCTGGGTTTTGGGGGACAACGCCGGACCACACGCGCCCCATATTGCCGCAGCCGAGCAAGCCAATGTTATATTTCATTGGGCAGAAATTCCCTCTGTGTGTTTATGGGTTATTACGGGGAGATTGGACTTTGACGTTCAGGAGATGTTCCCATACTTTGATCATTGCACCTTTGTTGAGGTGTCCCAGGTTTTGCTCGAGGGCCATCTGGTAGGTTTTTCGGGTAGCAGAAGCAACGGGCAATGGGGCGTGTTCTCTGTTGGCGAGCTCGCCGATGGTTTCCAGGTCTTTAAAGGCTTTTTGCATGGGGTAGCCCGGCCCGAAATTTCGCTGGAGCGCAAGGCGCGAGAAGAAGTCGAAGCCGTAGCTCTGCCCGCTTCCGGAACTGACAATGTCGCAGATGATTTCGGGGTCCAGGCCAAGTTTGACCGCAAAGGGAAGCAGTTCGGCCATGGCCGCGCAGGAGATGTTGAAGAAGGTGTTGTTGATGATTTTGGCAAGCTGGCCGTTCCCGGAAGGGCCCAGGTAAAAGATATGTTCACCTATCGCGTTCAGAAGTGGATGGACGGTGTTGAACGCGCGCTCGTTTCCGCCTACCATGACGGTGAGGGTTCCTGCTTCTGCGCGAGATTGCATGCCGGAGACGGGGGCATCTAGAAAGTCGATGTTGTTTTTGGCCAGCGTTTGTGCGGCTTCTTTTGTGAAGTCTGGATGCGTGGTCCCGCAGTCGATTACGATCTGACCGGGTTGCAGATGGGCTTGCAGGCCATCCGGTTCGAATAGAACGGATTTTACGATCTGTGTGTCTGGCAGGACCAGAACGATCCAGTTACATAAAGCGGCAATTTCTTTTATATTTCCGGCGGCCCGAGCGCCCTCTGATACGAGTTCCTGGACGGGTTGTTGGGCGGTATCGTGTACAATGAGGGAGAATTTCTCATCCAGGGCGTTGTGGGCCATGCTTTTTCCCATGGTTCCCAGGCCGATGAAGCCAACTGTTTTTTTCATGATTTGAATGCACAGGTGGAGGTTCTATGAGCAGGCTTCCAGAGTTGGAGCCCGAAGGGCTGTCTTCCCGGCAACGGGAAATTTACGATCGTATCCTGGCTTCCAGGGGAAATATTGCCGGTCCGTTTCGGATCTGGCTGCATAGCCCGGAACTGGCGGACCGTGCGCAGCATTTGGGCGAGTTTTTGCGGTATCAGACCGCACTGGAACCCCGGTTGAGCGAACTGGCAATTCTGGTTACGGCGCGGCATATGGATTGCCAGGTGGAATGGTCGATCCATGAGCGGTTTGCGCGCGAAGGTGGCCTGGGGCCGGAGGTGATTGATGCGGTCCGATTGCGGCGAAATCCGGTGTTCGAGAACATTGATGAAGCAGCGGTATATACGTTTTCTGGCGCGTTGCTGGACCGGGGTTTGGTGGCAGATGATGTATTCGATACTGCTCTGGCGCACCTGGGTGAAGAGGGCGTGGTGGATTTGACCGGTCTGGTTGGGTACTATGTGATGGTTGCAATGACATTAAACGCGTTCCGGGTTCCGTTGCCGGAGGGTGTTGAGGCGCTGCTTCCGGATTGTCCAGAAGATTAAAGGCGGTCTCACGCAAAGGCGCAGAGACGCAAAGTAAGGCAAAGACTATGGGTTCACCCCAGGTTGGGGGAGAGGACGTGGACTTCCAGGTCATCGAACCAGGTTGTGCCGCTTCCGTCCTGGCGTAGGATGATGTAGAGGGCACCGCTGTTTGGGGGGGAGGGACCGTAGATTTCTACGCTGACTTCTGTCCAGTCGTTGGTACCGGTGAGTTTTTCGGAGCAGATATACGGGTAGCGCTGGGGTTCGTTGTAAACGCCCCAACGGAGAGCGAGGAAGGCACCTCGGCCTTTCACGTCTTTGGTTTTGATGTAGGCGGTTACGCGGAAACCCGTAGTGGGTGTCCAGCGCTCGGTCCAGGCACCTTCGCTTTCGCGGTCCATGATCCATTCGGATGGACCGGCGGTTTGTTTGGAGATTTTGAGGCTGTATTTGTCCGAGCGGCCTTCGTCCTGGCACCACTGTGCGCCTTCACCTTCGGGCAACCAGGGCCAGGGGTCGGTGTCGTTTGGAGTGGGTTCGTTCAGGCGCAGGCCCGTGGCGAAGCTGGTTTTCCGTTCGTAGAGCGGAAGTTCTTCAAAGCCGTTGTACGCCACCGGTGGAATCGGTTCAGCGCGTTCGCGGAGTTGTTTGACCTGTTCGTCTGGGCAGAGGCGCATGCGGAAGTGGGCGCAAATGGGACCGTAGAGTTCCTCGCGAGTATAGCGGCCAGAAAAATGAATGTCGTAGCCCCAGTTGCATACGCCAATGGCTGTGCGGTCTGCGGTTTGCCCTACGAATTCGAAGGCGGGATTGTTGCCCGGGTCTTCGGCCAGAACGAAGAGGCCATTTCGTTTGAAGGATTGCGGGGCGGGAATGCCGGTAGCCAGGTGGTTGATGGGCATTTGCCAGACGGTGCCGT
>JAQCGA010000680.1 GCA_027619145.1 bacterium
CGATTGCTGGAGAGGATTGATTTTCAGTCGAAGGGGCGCAGGCCGGAGGAGCTGGATATCCAGAATCCGATTGTGCCGCAGGCACCGGAACCCGGTTTGTCGGAAGCGCCTTCGGCGGGTGCGAGGGATGCGAAGACATTGAAGGCGGCATATTATGCGATGATCAAGCAGATTGATGATCAGGTGGGACGGATGCTGGATGTACTGGAAGAGACGGGGCAGCGGGAGAATACGGGGGGGATTTTTATGAGCGACCACGGGGAGATGCTGGGGGATCACGGGTTGATTAAGAAGGGTTGCCGGTTTTACGAGGGGCTGGTGCGTGTGCCATTGATTGTGTCATGGCCCGGTCGGTTCTCGTCGGGGGTGCGCAGCTCGGCACTGGTGGAGTTAACGGATCTGGCGCCTACGTTGTTGGAATTGGCTGGCCGAGAGGTTCCGGAGAAGATGCAGGGGCGGTCGCTGGTGCAGATTTTAAAAGGGGAAGTCTCGCCAGGTCAGCATCGGGAGTTTGTGCGGAGTGAGTATTACGATGCGCTGGATCGCCCGGATGGGACGTTTGCAACGATGTACCGGGATGCGAGGTACAAGCTGGTTGTGTATCATGGGCATGGGGTGGGAGAGTTGTACGATCTGGAGAGCGATCCGGGGGAGTTTGAGGATTTATGGGACGATTCCGGTTCGCAAGGGCTTAAAGTGGAGCTTATGCAGAAAAGTTTTGACGCGTCGATGCTGGGTATGGATCGAGGACCGCGACGGGTGGGGCCGATGTAAGTGTGGACGAAAAGAGAATATTGCCACTTCTTGTTTGATTTGCTGAAAAAGTAGTGGGAGGAACGTTCGGGTCTGTAGTGATCATTCGTAACGAAGGAGTTTTAAGATGGCCAAAGCACCTGTGAAACCGAAGTTGCACGTGATTGCCGCAGACTGGACGTTGCGGAATTATCCGTCGGAGAAGAAGCCCTGGTCCGTGGAGACGAAGGTGGCGAAGGTGAAGGAGGCGGGCTTTGCGGGAATGAGCGCCGGGCCGAATGCCGAGTTGGCGGCGGAACTGAAGAAGCAGGGACTGGTGATGGTGGGTGGGGTGGATGTTGGATCTAAGAAAGATGCGGAGAGCAAACTGAAGATGTTTCACGATTTGGGTGTGGTACATGTGAATGTACAATTGTGCGACCACGATACGCCCACGAAAGATGCGCTGAAGGTGGCTCGCAGGGTGGTGCGGGTGGGGAAGGAACTGGGGATGAAGCCAGCGATTGAGGTGCACCGGGATACGTGTACGGAGACGCCGGAGAAGGCGTACGCACTGGCCGAGGCATATGAAAAGAAATACAAGAAGAAATTATTGATGAATTTTGACCACTCGCACCCGGCAATTATCAAGCAGTTGCGTCCAGCAGATTACTGGGCCCGGCTTTCGGAGCGGGTGGATTTGTGGCAGATGGGTGAGTTGATCCATTTTCGACCTTTCACAGGAAGCCATTGTCAAACGCCGATCACGGACGGGAAAGGGAAATTGGACCGAGATTTTAAGGCGTGGCTGGCAGGGTATCTGGAGCCGAGTTTGGCGGCATGGCTGGATGCTGCAGGCCCGGGTAAGGAGTTGTTCGCAGTGATGGAGTTGGGGCCGCAGGGGTCCGGGTACGCGCTGGCGTGTTTCCCGGATGTGTGGCAGGATGCGATTGTGGAGAAGCAAGAGGTAGAGAAGGTGTGGAGGCGGGTGATTCGGGGGTGGGGGAAGTAGGCGGGATCACGAAGGGGCACGAAGCTCTTCCTCCCACAGCTCCGCCGCACGAAGGGGCACGAAACCCTTCCCTCTCACAGCTCCTTCGCAGCTTTTGGGGTATGTTCAGATTGCCGGCTCTATGCTCACAGAGTCGGCAATCGTATTTGGGCTGTTGTTTGTCTGGGCTGGATTAGAGGATACCCGAACAGGGAAGAATGCGAGGCGGTAAAACAGCTTGCGTCCCGATCCTTGTCAGGGCATTTTTTTGTTTATCATGAGAGGATAAATGTATATTTTGCTGGAAGTCTTTTTCCTTCCTTTTTGCTTTTTGTTTTCCCCTTTCCCCGGTTGACAATTCTCCCCCTTTTTTCTATTCCTATTTGTTCCCAATTGTTGTCTGCGTGGCCTGTCTTGTTAGCCAGTCATTAGAATTCGGGGCCGTAGCCGGCCGATCACCGGCGAACGGCGCCTGTACGTCGGCGGCCCCAATCACCCTTGCAGGAGGGCTGAGAGATGCGTTCCGAGAAACCGCCAGAAGAAAACGAACTGGATGTGCTCGATGGATATGTATTGGGGCGTTTGGCTTACGTCATTGATCACCTGGAGAGCTACCAGGGGTTGGATGGAAAAGGGGGGGTGATAGTGCACCCACCCTCGAAGCGCAAATTCGAATGGGCAAAGTCCATTCGGGAAATTGTACAAAGTGAACAGGCCCCCTTTGTGACAGAATCATATCAGATTCTTAGGTGCCCATTCTATCAGTATTTCCACGGAATAAACTCAGACATAGCCACTCAAGAGATCGCACTTGAGGCTCTTGAGAATTGGATTCTCCCCCGAGTCGAAGTCATACGCGAAGAGCTGAATTGTCTAATTGGCTTACTCAAGTCCATCGGTAGAAAACGGGTTGCCAAGTTGGAGCGAATGCAAAAAGACCTGGAGGAATCCGAACCCTTTATATGGGATACCTTTGTGACGCATTTTGAACAGTCAGTAAAACAGGAGGCCCGTTCCGCGGGTCTTCAATTCGAAAAACAAGCTTT
>JAQCGA010000681.1 GCA_027619145.1 bacterium
CCGGTGCCGGGTTTCCCGGTTGAACAACTGCACAACGTGCATGCCGGAGATATTCTCCTGCAAATACGCATTCAACCGGGCCAGCCGGCTGCGCGATTTTCGGAACGCCCGCAACATGCGCCCCTGGAACCAGAACGTAACCCCAAACATCAACGGTACCACGGTACAGACAACCAGGGCCGTTCCGGGGTCCATATAGAACATAAACGCGACAATCGCGATCAACGTAAAAATATCACTGAATACGGCCACCACACCATCTGTGAACAATTCGTTCAGCGCATCCACATCGTTCGTATTGCGAGTCATCAACCGGCCAATGGGTGTCCGATCGAAAAATTTTAGAGGCAACCGCTGCAAGTGCGCAAAAATCTCATGGCGCACGTCGTACATCGCCCATTGACCCGTGATCTGCGTAACCAGGTTTTGGAAATAATTGGCAATGAACTGAAGAAGAAGAAGGCCAATAAAGACAAATACAATCCGGTTTAACCCTGCCCAATCGCCCTTCAAAATATAGTCGTCTACAGCTATTTTTGTCAGGTACGGCCCGGCTTGACGCGCCGCAGAAGTAATCAAAATCAGCGCAAAAGCCAGAATCACCCACCGGGCATACGGCTTCAGATAGGCCAGCAGACGCAGCATGAGCTTCAGCTCAAACGGCTTCTCTGTAACTTCCTCTTCGTGCACATCGACTACCGGCTCGGCCATATGTAAAACCCTTCTGGTCAGATCTCGTCCAGTTCCTGCCTCAACTGCTGTCGCCGATACATATCTGCATAGATTCCATTCAAAGCGACCAGTTCCTCGTGGTTCCCCTGTTCCGCAATGCGCCCTTCCTCCAGAACCACAATCTGGTCTGCTGCCTGCACAGTGGAAATCCGGTGCGAAATCAGCACGGTGGTCCGCTCCGCCATCACTTCGCGCAACCGCTTCAGAATTTCCTCTTCGGTATGTGTATCCACGCTGGCCATGGCGTCATCCAGAATCAGAATCGATGGCCGCCGCAAGACCGCCCGCGCCAGCGCCGTGCGCTGCTTCTGCCCGCCGGACATCGTCACCCCGCGCTCGCCCACCATGGTCTCCAGCCCGTTCGGGAAATCCGCCAGATCATTCGAAAGCTGGGACACTTCGGTAGCCCAAAGAATATCTTCCTCCGATGCGTCTTCAACACCCAATGCGATATTTTCTCCAACCGAATCTGAAAACAGGAAGGTATCCTGGGGTACAAAGCCGATATGCGAACGCAGGGTCTCCAGGGGAATTTTTTCAACCGGTACGCCATCGATGAGCACCTGCCCGTCTCCGGCTTGAATCAGCCGAGGGATCAATCTTCCCAGCGTTGTTTTGCCCGACCCCACACGCCCCACCACAGCCAACGTGTTCCCAACCGGAATTTTCAAATTGATTCCGTCCAGTACGATTTTACCATCATAGGCAAAACTCAAATTCCGAAACTCGATTTCTCCACGTAGCTTATCGACCGGCCTCACATCTTTGGCATCCCGGATTTCCGGCTCTTCTTCAAGCACTTCCTCGATGCGACGCATAGAAGCCAACCCACGCTGGTACCGGTCAATCATCCATCCCAGCGTAATCATGGGAAACATGAGCCGTGTGAGATATGCATTGAACGCCACAAACTCACCCAGCGTAAGCTGACCTTCAATGACCCGCGTCCCCCCCAACCATAGAATAATCGCAAGCGATACACCACTGATTAAAAAGGTCAGCGGAAAGAAAAAACTCTGGATCTTGATCAGTTTCACATTTCGATCCAGGTACTCTCTACTCAGACCGTCGAACGCGCGGATCTCCGAGACTCTCTGAGCGAAAGCTTTTACCACACGCACCCCGGAAAGATTCTCCTGCACCTTCCCAGAGATGCTGGAAAACTGTTCCTGAACATCCCTGAACCCATTGTGTACGCGCGCTGCCACCCGGTTCATCACCAGCGCCATCACAGGCATGGGCACCATGGCATACAGGGCCAATTTCCAATCGATGGTCCACATCACCACCATGCTGAACGACAGAGCCAGCACCGAACCGAACAACATCCGCACCCCAAACCCCAGAAACATTTTCACAGCGTTCACATCGTTCGTGGCCCGAGACATCAGGTCGCCTGTGGGCGTACGGTGGTAGTAGTTCAGCGCCAGCTTGAGCAAATGCCTGAAATACACCTTCCGGATATCGTATTCCACCAGGACGGCCACGCCATTCAAACACCAGCGCATCCCCATCTCCAGCCCCATCTGCAGCAGGGCCAGCCCCAGGATCGCCCCCGCAAACAAGAGGATCTGGCTCTCCACCCCCGCCGTTTCCGGCACCCCACCGCCACTTGCGCTGCCCACCCACACCTGCACCGCATCTACTGCGGCTTTCAATGCCATGGGAATTGCAGTAGATGCCAGTTGGCCGCCCGTCAACAAAAACAGCCCCAGAGCAATCCGTCCTCTATGTTCACGCAAATAAGGCCAGAACGGTTTGATCGGATTCAACGTCACGCCGTGCGTACTCCTCTCCTAAACCGGGCATGGGGAGCGAATTCCATCCTCATACCTCCGAATGCCACCGGTACACCTCCAGGTCCAGCCGCCCGTTTCGAAACTCCACCCCTTCGGCCTCCAGCAACTCTTCTTGACTCATATGTGCCTCGCTCGACCCGGCCCGGATGGACACCGCCCCGCGCGCATTCACAACGCGGTGCCAAGGACACCCCATATCCGGAGGCAGCGCCTTCAACGCCTGTCCCACCTGCCGGGG
>JAQCGA010000682.1 GCA_027619145.1 bacterium
CGCCAGGCGTCAGATTCGGCGATGCCGGAGGCTGCTGGCAGGATGCTCAGGCCGTGTGGCCCTTCTGCGATGACGTCGAAGGCGCTGGCTTTCCCCCGGAGCAGGTCTTCCAGAGTGTGATCCGGGGAAGTACCCAGTAGAATATTTATATTGGCCAGACCCACATCCGCATCAATAAGGAGGACCTGCCGGCCCATCTGGGAAAGTGCAATGCCCAGGTTGAGGCTGAGTGTGGTTTTGCCCACCCCCCTTTTCCGCTGGTTACAGCCCATACGGCGGCCCGGGTCTGTTCGGTATCAGGCTGCGCCATTGGGCCTCCCGAAAAACAGGTTTCGGCACAGGGCCTCGGGGTCTGCCGGTTGCAGGTTGCCAGGCACATCCCGGCCGTTTGTGGTATAAGAAAGTGGATGCCCCGCTGTTGCTGCCAGCGTACAGGCGGCACCGAGGCGACCGGTTTCGTCCAGCTTGGTGAGCAGGAGCCGGTCTGCGCCAATTTTTTTATACGCCTGTACAGTGTCGAACATTTGGCGGATGCCCGTAGAGGCACCCAGGACCAGGTGCGTCTCGCTGGGTGCTGCTTCTTTTAATAGATCGCCCAACTGTTTCATCTGGTCTGTTGCAATGGGGCTGACACCGGCGGTGTCTATGATAATCAGATCCACGTTGCGGCGAGAACGGATGGTTTCGCCCATTTCATCGGGATTTTGCACAAAATCAGCGGGTATGCCCAGGATGCCGGCGTATGCACGCAATTGTTCCAGTCCGCCTACCCGGTCTGTATCTGCGGCCACAAAGGCGGCCCGGGCGTTTTGCTCTGCAAAATGCGCGGCAATGCGGGCAGCGGTTGTGGTTTTTCCGGCGCCTGCCGGGCCTACCAGTGCTACAACAGCCCGCACGCCTTTGGCCAACCGGGTGGGGGCTACTGGCTGGAATCGTTTGGACAATTTTTGTGCGGCTCGTTCCTGGAGCGGTTCCAATTTTTTCAGGCCGGCCTGTCCGGGATCCAGCAAAATATCGTTGAGCAGTTCTTCGGCCAGCGCACGTTCCAGGCCGACTTCTTCCATTTGTCTGGAAAGCGCTTCGAGTGCGCCAGGAAGAACCAGAGAAGATGCCGACCGGGATGTGGTGGTACGCAAGGCGGCTTGCAGGTCTTCGAGTTGTTGCGAAATCCGATTGGCCCATCCCGAGTCTGCGGCTTCCGTTTGACGAGGCGTGGAACGCCGTGGTGCCGAATGTTCTGCTGCCGGGCGCCCGGTACCTGGTGGTTCTGCTGGTTTTTTGCGGGCGGCAACCGGAGGCGTTTCGGCTTCTGTTTTTTCTTTGTCCCGGGCCTGCTGTTTTCGGGCCGCCGCTGGGCGGTCTGCATCCACGGCAGCGGTGACTTCCACCTGGCCTTTGCCCAGGATGCCCAGCGTACTGCTCTTTTTCAGCGTCCGGGTATTGAGGATTACCGCTCGGGGGCCCAGGTCCGCTTTGACCAGTTTGAGGGCCTCCGGCATGGAATCCGCTACATATTTTTTAATTCGCATAAACTTCGTTCTGGGAAACCATTCCCACCGAGAAGACTTCCACTCCGGGTACAATTTCGTTGTAAGAGAGGACCGTCAGGCTGGGGAAGGTGGCTTCGGTCAGTCGGCGGAGGCCCAGGCGAATATTGGGTGCCATAAGCACCACCGGCTGCTGGCCGTTGGAAACCATTGTGTCAATGCTTTCAGAGAGCCGTTCAAAGAGCTGGTTCGTGGCTTCGGGGGCAAGCATAACTTTGATGCCGCCAGCCGTGCTCTGAATGGACTCTGAGATCTGCTGCTCGAATTCCGGGGAGAGGGTAAGAACCGGGATATTGCCCTCCTCGTTCTGATAGAGTTGGCAGATGGTTCGCCCCAGGGAAGTGCGGACATATTCTGTAAGAATGTCCGTGTCTTTGGTGACCGAAGCGTAATCGGACAGAGTTTCGAGGATGGTTTGCAGGTCTCGAATGGGCACGCGTTCTTTCAGCAGGTTCTGAAGCACTTTCTGAACGCCCCCTACCCGCATCTGATCTGGAATGAGTTCTTCCACCACCGTAGGGCTGTTTTCTTTGAGCTGGTCGATGAGCGACCGGGCGTCCTGGCGGGTGAGGATTTCATGGGCGTGAGATTTGATCACTTCTGTAAGCAGCGTAGCCAGCACCACCGGTGGATCTACTACGTTGTATCCGAGCATTTCGGCTCGTTCTCGCTGGTTTGCAGCAATCCACTTGGCAGGCAACCCGAAGGCGGGCTCGGTGGTATCGATGCCTTCAATTTCACCTTCGGCGTAACCGGGGTCAATGACCAGGAGGCTGCGGGGATGAATTTCGCCGCCAGCTACGCGCACGCCCCGGATGTTGACCGTGTATTCGTTGGGGCTGTAGGTGATGTCATCGCGGATTCGTACAGGAGGAACCACAATGCCCAGGTCGTTGGCGGTTTGCTTGCGGATCATGGTGACCCGATCCAGAAAATCTCCACCCTGGGCCGGATCCACCAGCGGAATCAACCCGTACCCCAACCGTACCTCCAGTGGGTCCACGTGCAGATAGTCTTCGATTTTTTCGGCAGGAGTCTCTTTCCCTTCTTCTTCGGCGGCTTCTTCTTTTGCGGTGTCCTGTAGCTGTGAGCGGTTCGACGCAAAAGCCACGATGCCGGCCACACTGGCCAGGACGAGAAATGGAAAGGACGGTAACCCCGGGACCAGTGCAAATCCGGTCAAAACGGCAGCGGCAATCCCCATGGCTCGCGGTC
>JAQCGA010000683.1 GCA_027619145.1 bacterium
TTAATGGCAGCCCGATTTAATCTGCCGGAGTATCGGGCACTGCTGGCAGAGTTGCTGGAGGGGCCGGTAGCGGAGACAGGAGGAGAGTACGCGCTGTTCCACCGAGAGTCTGCGTTTTCGGTGCGGCCTGGAGATCGCGTGGTTCTGGAGGATGTATTTTTTCCTGCATTGAGAATGGGGTATTTTCGTCTGGGGGCAGGCGGCCGCAAGGGGACAGTAATCCTGGATGCTTCGCACTGGGGGGGACACCATCACCGGGATAGTTTGAACCTGACCTTGTTCCAGGAAGGGCACGAGGTCTTGACCGATCTGGGGTATTTGTGGGATCGTCCGGATAAAGAAATGACGGTGCGCACGGCGGCGCACAACCTGGTGGTGGTGGATGAAGCCGAACAGGAAACCAAAGGCCGTAAAGGCAGTTTGCACTTGTTCGATGCGACGGATCGAGTGAAAGTGATGGCGTGTTCGTCTGAGGCGTACCCGCAGGCCAGCCTGTACCGGCGTACGTGTATTCAGGTGGATCATGGGAAAGATGGATGTTATTTTGTGGATTTGTTCCATGTGGTGGGTGGTGAGAAACACGACTATTTGTTTCACGGACCCATTCCGGCTTTCCGGGAAGAAGGCATCTCCCTGGAAAATACGGGAAAAGAAGGGCCGTACGGGATTCGCAATGTGCAGGGAGGGACACCCGGAAGTCCCTGGCGATTGAGCTGGCAGATGGATCCGGATGTACTGTTTTCTGCATGGACGTTGCCGGATGAAGGAGAGCAGGTGTTGATTGGGGAAGGGTGGGGCGAGCGGGGCTGGGGGCATTTTAATGCGGAAGACAAAAAAGCAGATATTCCGTATGTGATCCGCCGCCGGGAAGGGACTGAGTTGTCTTCCCTTTTTGTGAGTGTATTTGAGGTGCATCGAGGAGAGGGACTGGTGACAGGAATGAAGCGTCTCTCGGTGGAAGGAGAAGGTGTTGCGCTGGAAGTGGAGACGCGGTTCGGAAAGGATGTGCTCCTGGCATCGTTGGTATCGGGAAGTGGAAAATGTGTGCGGGCTTCAGGGGGTATGTTGGAGACGGACGGGTTTCTGGTTGTGGCGTCGGAGGATTTTTTGTATGCCGCAGGTGGCACGTATGCCCGGTCTGGAAATATGGAAGTGAACCCGGTCCCGAATGTACAGGGAACGGTGCGTTCTTTTGAGAATGGGAATGAGGATTCGTTTTTTGTGGTGGGAAAAATTTCGGATGCGCAGGTCCTGGTAGGTCAGATGGTACTGGTAGATGATGGGGAGAGTACGACGGGGTACCGGGTGCAAGATGTGGAGGTTCTGAGCAGTGATACACGGATTTATACAAAAAAGAACGGTATCGGGTACGATCTGGGTGGCGGAGCAACGTGGTCTGTTGTCGGGGCTGGCCTGACTGTGTAGGTGGATCTAAAGAAGCCGAAGGTGGATACGTGTAGCCGTAAATCCAAATTGATAAGGAGAAGGCGATGAAGAGCGGTGTTTCAAGTGCGGAGATTACACCCGAACCCGGGCCAATTTTGCAGGGGCATTTCAGTACGAATCCTTCACACTCGGTGTTGTACCCCCTGGAGGTACGTGCGGTTGTGTTTGAAGAAGGAAGCCAGAAGACGGCAATTGTAACCGTGGATGTGATTGGGTTGACAAAAGAAACAACAGATCTCATTCGCGCAAGGGTGGAGAAGGAGGCCGGGATTCCGGGAGATTGTGTGATGGTCGCGTGCAGCCATACGCACTGTGCACCGCCCACGTTGCCGTGTTTGGGCATGAAAGCACCGGAGGGATGGCTGGAACGAATCGAGGAAGCGGCCGTTACGTGTGTGGTGCAGGCTGCAGGCAACCTGGAGCCGGTGACGTTTGGGGTGGGGTGTGGGTCTGTGAATTTTAATATCAGCCGCCGGCCGCTGCCGGGCACGTCGAGCATGATGTTGAATTTTGGTGGGTTGGTGGACCGCCGTGCGCGGGTGGTGCGGGTGGAGAAGGCCGATGGTTCTCCGCTGGCGGTGTTGTTCCATTATTCGTGTCATACGACGACCAAGAGCGGGTCCGAAGGGGATATTTCTCCGGATTATGCGGGGATTGCGCGGCGGGCGATTGAAGAGAAGCTGGGCTGCAAGGCGTTGTTTTTTGCCGGGTGCTTCGGGAATATCCGTCCGGCCATTTTGAATGAGAAGACCGGCGGGTTTACGTCTGCAACCAAAGAGCAACTGGATGCGTGTGGCGAGGAACTGGGGAACGAGGTTGCACGTGTGGCAGACAGCTTGAAGACGCGACCCTCTACGACGCTGGTTTCCCGGCGGTTGGATGTGGAGATCCCGTTTGGAGATCCGATGCCGGTGGAAGAATTGGAGAAACTGGCGGCAGATACGGAAAGCGACCGTGGTCGGTTGATGACAGGTCCCTGGTCCAGGCAGGTGCTGGAGATGATTAATAAGAATACCATGCCGAAGAGCCGGTCTACGGAGATACAGTTTATGGCTGTGGGACCGCTGGCCTGTGTGAGTATTCCGGGGGAACCGGTACAGGAAATTGGGCACGCCATTGAGAAGAAATTACGGCCGATATTGGACGCAGAGGATGTGTGGCCTGTCGGGTACGCCAATGATGAAATTGGGTATTTGTGTACAGACCGGCACTACGATGAAGGTGGGTACGAACCGAATGCGTATCCGTATTACGGTGAACCGGCCCGATTCCAGGGAGAAGAGAAGGTGATTGTGGATACGGCTGAA
>JAQCGA010000684.1 GCA_027619145.1 bacterium
CTTTATTCGGGGCCGCCACACCGACTGGTGGATCTGGTGTTTTACCCGGAGTCCGAAGAAGATGTGCAGGCGGTAATTGAGCTGGCCAATGCACATGGGGTGTGTCTGGTGCCGTACGGGGGGGGAACCAATGTGAGTGGGGCATTGGCAGTGCCGAAGGCGGAGAAGCGGATGGTGGTATCTGTAGATATGCGGCGGATGGATCGGGTTTTGTGGATGGATGAAGAGAACGGTCAGGCCTGTGTAGAGGCGGGCATTTCAGGCAAGGCACTGGAAGCGGAACTGGCGAAGGCCGGTTATACGTCTGGACACGATCCGGATAGTCTGGAGTTTTCTACGCTGGGCGGCTGGATTGCGACCAATGCCAGCGGGATGAAGAAGAACCGGTATGGGAATATTGAGGATATTGTACTGGAGGCAACGCTGGTAACGCCCACTGGAGAGATGGAGGCTCGGCAGGTGACGCCGCGGAATTCTACCGGGGTACAACCGAGGTCTTTCTTGTTTGGGAGTGAGGGGAATTTTGGGATTATCAGCAAGGCGGTGCTCAAGATTCATCCCCGGCCAGAGGCTCGGGAATACGGCGCGTTGTTGTTCCGATCTTTCGAAGAAGGGGTGCGTTTTTTGAAGGCACTTCGGCAGACGGGGGTGTTGCCTGCGAGCATTCGTCTGGTGAACAACCACGAGTTTCGTTTTGGACAGGCGCTAAAACCGGAGCCAGCATTTTTCAAGGGGCTGAAGGAGAAGGTGCAGAAGTTGTTTCTGTTGAAGGTGCTGCGGTTCAACCCGCTGGAGATGGTGGCTTCTACGATTGTGATGGAAGGAACGCTGGAGGAGGTGGCGCGGCAGCAGAAGACTATTTTTAAGCTGGCGAAGAAGTATGGAGGGATGAGCGCTGGGGCCAACAACGGGAAGCGGGGCTACGCACTTACGTTCGGAATTGCGTATATTCGGGATTTTGTGAATCAGTTACAGATTTTAGGGGAGACGTTTGAGACGTCCGTGCCGTGGAACCGCATTCATCAGATATGCCAGGCGGTTTCTGCTGAATTGGTTTCACAGGCAAGCCAGTTGGGTGTGCCGGGAAGACCCTATCTTTCTTATCGGGTGACGCAGACGTACCATACAGGGGTTTGTATTTATTTTACGATGGGGTTCTGCGGAAAAAATCTGGAACGGCCGGATGAGGTGTTTCACAAGATCGAGCATCGCTTGCGGCAGGTCATTCTGGACAATGGCGGATCGTTGTCGCACCACCACGGGGTGGGCAAGGTGCGGCAGTCGTTTTTGCCGCAAATCCAGTCCGAAGCGAGTATCCGGGTGCTTCGTGAAGCGAAAAGGGCAATGGATCCCAATAATATTTTTGGAGTGCGCAACGGTGTGTTCCTGGATGAGGGAGAGGGCTGAGCCGCCGGGAAGAAAACAATGATCAATTATTAATTGGCAATGATCAATTGATAATTGGAGGTGGAGGAACTCAGGATTGTTCCAGGGGAAAACGGTTGTGGTCACGGGGGCGTCTTCGGGACTGGGCGCGGCGCTGGCGGAGGCGTTTGCGCAGCAGGGAGCGCAACTGGTGTTGTTTGCCCGAAGCAAGGACCGACTGGAAGAAGTGGCGGTTCGCTGCCGGGATCTGGGTGGGTGTGTGGTGGTTGTGGCTGGAGATGTGACCCAGGAAGAGGATTGTCGGTTGATGGTGGAGAAGGCGGTTGCGGAATATGGAGGCGTGGATTTTCTGGTGGCCTGTGCGGGTGTGAGTATGTGGGCAAAGTTTGAGCAGGTGCAGGATCTGTCCGTGTTTCGCCGGTTGATGGAAACGAATTATCTGGGTGTAGTGAACTGTGTGCATCATGCGCTTCCGCATTTGAAGAAAAGCCGAGGGATGATTGTGGCTATTTCTTCCATACAGGGGAAAATTGGAGTGCCGCTGCACACGGGATATGTGGCGTCTAAGCACGCGCTACAGGGGTTTTTGGCGGCGCTACGTACCGAGCTGGATGAGGTACATATTCTTACGGTAATGCCGCACTGGCTACGGGGTACAGGCCTGCGACAGCAGGCATTTGGCAAAGATGGGAAAACACTGGGTGCGTCGTCCAGGAGCCACAGCAAGGAGTCGATTTCGCTGGAGGATTGTAGCCGGGCGGTGATTCGGGCGATGGGAAAGAGGAAGCGGGAGCTGGTGATTCCAGCGAAGCTGCGCGTGTTGCCCTGGCTGAGTCTGATACATCCGAAGATTGTAGAGTTTCTGGTGAAGCGGAAGGTGGAGGAGCAGGAGACGTAGGAGATCTCCGCCCCCCTTCGCCAGCAGGAGCTGGCTCGTACCTTCTTCCCAACGGACGCCCATTTCGTAGGAGCCGCCTCCCGGTGGCGAATTCCTCCCGGCGGCGCATGTTTTTGATGTCTTTGAATTGTCAATCAGGTGTGTTGCGCAGGCCGGGGATGGGGTCTGCGTTTTTGTTTTTTGCAGGAGGGACAGCGTTGGCGAATTGGACGATTATTGCTCACCCGGTTGCCCGAGGAGGACGGCGAGTAGGAGAACATGCGGCGCTTCGATTGCGCGAGCGGGGGTGGGGAGTGGATCTTGTTTTTACGGCGAGGCCTGGAGATGCAGAGCGGCTGGCTGGGGATGCGCTGGAGGCAGGATGTAGGCGGATTGCAGTTTGTGGTGGAGATGGAACGGTGCATGAGGTGGTGGGGGCGCTGGCCGGGACAGATGGGGTGTTGGGGGTTGTGCCGTGTGGGCGG
>JAQCGA010000685.1 GCA_027619145.1 bacterium
GGGGAAGTGCCATGAGAGCACAATGGGATACGTGATTTTCTCGCCGGGCTTGAGAGATCCTGAAAGAAGAAGGGAGGCACCGTTGCGGCCTCTGAGGCCTTTTTTACCGGATTCTTTGTTGGCGCGGAAAGTACCGGTAGAAACTTCTCTCCAAAGTGCAGAGATGGAGTCGAACCAGCCGCCTCGGAACCACATGGCTTTGATGCGCGGAGTGTGGCCCACAACGGAGAGCGCGGCGCTACCGAAGGTTTCGGCGTTGGGGTCATCTGTATTGTGCAAGAAGACGCCCGCGCCGGGAAGTACTGTGTTGCGGCTATTTTCGCTGTCTCCAGCACCTCCAGAGGCGAGGTGCGAGAGATGGTAGGAGAATTCGAATTCGACTTTCTTTTTGCTGCGGTTGTGGAGGGTGTATTCCAGGATGGCACAGGGGATGCCGGAGTTGACATCGTCCAGTGGAATGAAAGGGTTGAAGCCGACGATATCCACTTTGAGTGGCATGCCGGGGTCCGAGAGGGAGACGTGTCCGAAGGGATATTCTCCACGAAAGGCAACACGTTCGAAGCGCGGGAGGCCTTCGTGGCCGCTTTGTCGGTACCCCTGGCCTTTGGTGCCCAGGTTGTAGATTTTCTCAGCCGGGAGTGGGCCTTCCACGAGTTTGGTGACGGAATTTTTGCCTTTGATATGTAAAAGGGCGAAAGCAGAGTCCCAGGTGCTGTGGCCGTCTGGTACGGCGCTGGTTTCCGGTTTGTTGCGGATGGAGAAGTCTTGCAATCCGCCGTACCCGTTGAGGCAAATGTTGCCTGCACCCAGGCCGCCCAGTGGGAATGCGATCTGGAGCAAGTCTGGGCCGGTAAAGGTGCGTTGGGATTTATTGTCGGCCAGAACTTCTTTTGCGTAAGGAATGGCCTTTTTCACTGGAGGATTCCTTTTGTATGAGAGCCGATAGAGAGGTTTGGTAGGGGGGACCCCCTGTGGTCGCCCGGTTTTTTTTGGTAGGGACGGGGGCTGCCTCTACGAACCACAGATGGCGCACGCATGCAACCAGACCCTTACAGGCAGGTTTTCAAATGCCAGGTGTCCTATGGTACTGTGGTTCATCACGTTTTATGGGTGAAAATAAGGTTCTGGACGATGCCGGGTTTGTAATTGATAAGGTCTGCGTTGAAGAGGGTAAAGCCCTTCGCGAAGAAAACGGACTTGATTTGTTCGGCCATGTTTTCGTACATATAAACTTCTATGAGAACGCTTTTGAGGCGAGGATCTTCCAATGTCTTGGAGGCCCCTGCAACGATGCGGTCTTCCAGGCCGTCTACATCTACTTTGATGTGCGTGGGAAATGGCAGTTCGAAGCGGCCGGTGAGGTCGTCCAGAGAGACGGCCATCATGCCCTGCTCGTTTTGAGGGGGGAAGGCTTCTTCGCCCTGGGTGACCGGCCGACCCCAGGTGTGGAGGGCTGCGCCGGGGGCAAAGGTTTTGGAATAGAAGCGGTCCACGGCGGTTCGGTCCGCAACGGCCAGGGGGTAGGGGGTGATGACGCCGACCATTTCGTTGAGGACAATGTTTCGGTTCAGTTTGGCCTGGTTGAGTGCCTCGGGTTCGAAGGCGTGGATGGTACTCTTTTTATTTGTCTTGTGTGCGGCATAGAGGGAGTACTGGCCGATGTTTGCGCCAATGTCATAGATGACGTCGCCGGGCTGAAAAAAAGTGTCGATCCAGTCCAGGGTATCCGGTTCTTTTTCGTCATACGTGCTGGCTCGCCAGAGTTCGTGGTTGCGTGTGCCTTCCGGTTGTTCGTCCGAGTCCAGATCAATGAGGATGGTTTGTTCCCGAACTTCGCAGGTAAGGGTTTTGCCCAAGGGGTTCTCCTATGGATGAAAACTTGCGTTGTACTCCGGTTTCATGTATTGTATTCCATGTATTCGTTACCCACGCATGATAAGAAAATCCTTTTAAATCGCAAGGAGTAGTGCATGGCCAGAAAGTACAATGTGTACGGAATTGGAAACGCGCTTGTAGATATCCAGTATCAGGTTGATCCTGGCTTTATAAAAGAAGCGGGGATTGAGAAGGGTGTGATGACGCTGATAGACGAGGACCGGCACCAGGCTTTGATTGAACGTTTGGGTAGCGTGGCGTTCCAGCGTTCTTCGGGCGGATCTGCGGCGAATACAATGATTGGCGTAGCCAATATGGGTGGCAAAGCGTATTATGCCTGCAAGGTGGCAAACGACGAATTTGGCGATTTTTATCTGCGAGACCTGAAAGAAGCGGATGTGGATTCCATCAAGTCCAATCAGACAGATGGGATTACAGGGAAATGCCTGGTATTGATTACCCCGGATGCAGATCGTACGATGAATACATTTTTGGGCATTACAGCCACATTTGGCCCAGAACAGATTGAGCCGGAGGTGATTCAGCAAAGCGATTATCTCTACATTGAAGGATATTTGTTGACTGGGGACAGCGGGTTCAAAGCGGCCCAGGTGGCTCAGGAACAGGCCCAGGAAAAAGGAACCCGGGTTGCGCTTACGTTGAGTGATCCGTTAGTGGTTGAGGAGTTTAAATCACGGATTCAGGAGTTGATGGACCGGGGCGTGGATTTGTTGTTTTGCAACGAGTTTGAAGCCCAGGCGCTGACCGGTACATCCCAGACGGCAGCGGCGTGCAGCGCACTGGAGAAACAGGTGGAAGGATTTGCTGTGACCTGTGGGCCGGATGGTGCTGTGGTACGCGGAGATGGGCGCA
>JAQCGA010000686.1 GCA_027619145.1 bacterium
ACAGGATACCCAGGAGCGGCTTCGAGGTTCATTTGAAGGCATTGGAATCTATTTTGATATTCTGAATAATTATTTGACCGTACTGTCTCCTATTGAAGGTGCGCCGGCATACGAAATGGGGTTGATGGCAGGAGACCGGATTGTGAAGATTGACGGCCGGTCTTCTATTGGGATTAAAGCCAGCGAGGTAACCCGGCGGTTGAAAGGCCCCAAAGGAAGCCGGGTGAAGGTAACAGTACAGCGAGAAGGTACGGAAGATCTGTTGGAATTCGAGATTGTTCGAGATCGGATTGAAGTGCCCAGTGTGCCGTATGCGTTTCGTTTGCAAGGAGAGACCGGGTACGTGAAGGTAAACCGTTTCTCCAGCCACACGTCCACAGATTTGCAACTGGCTCTGGAAGATTTAAAAGCCCAGGGTATTGAACGGTTGATTTTGGATTTACGCGGCAATGGTGGTGGGTATCTGGAGCAGGCGGTTGCGGTAGCCAATCAGTTTGTGGAGAAGGAAAAGTTACTGGTTTATACCGAGGGGCGGCACGGGAAAGACCGGGAGGATCATTTTGCGCAAAATGGCCCGGTGTTGCCGCCGGATATGCCCATGATGGTCCTGGTAGACTCGTACAGCGCCAGTGCGTCGGAAATTGTAGCCGGGGCCATTCAAGATTACGACCGCGGGTTGATTGTAGGGCGCACCACGTTTGGCAAAGGGCTGGTACAAAAGCAGTACAGGCTGAAGAATGGGGGGGCGGTGCTTTTAACGGTGGCGCGGTATTTCACGCCCAGCGACCGACCCATCCAGCGGCCCTACGACAACGACCGAGAGTCGTATCACACAGAAGCACACGACGACTACGATCCAAACAGCGATCCGGACAGTACTGCACATAAACCCGTATATTATACGAAGGTGTTACATCGGAAGGTATTTGGAAGCGGGGGGATTACGCCGGATGTGCACCTGGAGCCAGATACGCTGAATGCGTTTGAACGGCGGTTGAACCGGCAGCATTTTTTTGAGTTCGGGACCCGGAATGTTGTCGAGATTACCCGGGAATATGCGGATTTTGAGTCTTACCTGGAACGATACAAGCCGGGGCGGCGCGAACTGGTGGCTTTCAAGACATTTTTGAAAGAGCAAAACCTGGCGTTTACAGATGCGGACTTTCGGAGCGGGCAGGATTTTATTCAGCGGGAGATCAAGCGGCAGGTTGCGCACATCCACTGGGGGAGCCGGGAGGCAGGTCGTGTGCTGGTAGACCAGGATCTGGAGGTCAAGCGGGCGCTGGCGGCGTTTGGGCAAGCGGAGAAGTTGTTGGCCGAACGGGTGTATTATCAGGGGCGAACCCATGTTCCTGAACAGGGCACGGATGGACAGATTCGATAAGTACATCGAAAGAACGAATTGAAGGATTTTTGAGGACGATGCAGGAGAGAGATCGGGCAATTGTCAATTTCTGGAAAATCGGGAACGGACGTTCTGGCGGTTCCTGATCAAGATAAGGCTCTGAGTGTTCCTGGGAGGCAGTTATGGCGGAAGCACAGCACACGCGGAAAGAAATTGGCACACAGGTTAACCTGCCACTTTCCAAGGCGGTTGAGATCAGTTTCAACAGTGTGAAGATTCGGTTTGGCCGGTCTTTGATTACGGTGAGCGGGATTGTTCTGGCCATTGCATTTTTGATGTCGATCTGGACAAACAGCTCGGTGGTGGACAGTCTAAAGGCTGCCAACGATCCGAAAATGAACTTGAAGTTGCAGCAAAAAGGAATCGATACAGATCCGGACAGTGCGGCGAGCCAGCAGGAAGCCTCCAAAGATACCTGGCTGGTGGTGCTGTCGCTGCTGGTTTGTCTGGTGGGAATTACCAATGCCATGCTGATGTCTGTAACCGAGCGGTTCCGAGAGATTGGTACGATGAAATGTATGGGCGCTCTGGATGGATTTATCATCAAGCTGTTCTTGTTGGAATCATCTTTTATGGGTACGGCAGGTACTATTATTGGGGCCATCCTTGGCTTGTTGCTGGCACTGTCGCTTTCGTTGATCAGCTACGGGTCTGCCATGCTGGGGTATGTGCCGTGGGGCACGGTGATTGAACGCGCGTTGCTGGCCATTGTTGTAGGGTCTTTCTTATCTTTGCTGGGCGGGATCCTGCCGGCGTACCGGGCTGCAAAAATGGAGCCGGTGGACGCAATGGGACTGGAAGTGTGATTGTAGCGAGCAACGGACGATAGACGGCAGACGACAGACGGAAACCAAAAGAGGTTGCCATGGCGGTTGTGCGAACGCAGGACGTGAAAAAAGTGTATGTGATGGGTGAAGTGGAAGTCCACGCACTCAAGGGTGTGGATATTGAGATCGAGCAGGGCGAGTACCTTTCGATTATGGGACCGTCCGGGTCCGGGAAAAGTACCCTGTTCAATATGATTGGCGGTCTGGACAAACCCACCAGCGGAAAAGTGTATATTGACGATGTAGACGTGGCGCAGCTGGATGCGTATGAACTGGCCTGGCTGCGGTGCCGGAAGATTGGATATATTTTTCAGTCGTTCAACCTGATTCCGGTGATGACCGCCCTGGAGAACGTCACGTTGCCGATGGTGTTTGCTGGGTTGACGAGCGACGAGGCGCGAGAAAAAGGTGTGGTGCTCTTACAGAAGGTGGGGCTGGGTGAGCGAATTTCGCACAAGCCGTTTGAGCTTTCGGGTGGGCAGCAGCAGCGTGTGGCTGTGGCTCGCGCGTTT
>JAQCGA010000687.1 GCA_027619145.1 bacterium
CCCATGCGATATCCACTACGGGCTTTCTCCAGCAGGTACGGTGCTCGAGACATATTCTCTGTCCCACCCGCCACAATCACCGATGCATCTCCACAACGAATCGCCTGCGCCGCCAGCATCACCGCCTTCAGACCCGATCCACAAACCTTATTCACCGTCATCGCACCCACAGACGAACTCAATCCCGCCCCAATCAAGACCTGCCGCGCCACATTCTGTCCCAACCCCGCGCTCAATACATTGCCAAAAATCACCTCGTCCACCCGCTCGGGCGAAACCCCACTGCGCTCCAGCGCCGCACGCACCGTTGCACTACCTAAAACCGGTGCCGATACCTCTGCAAACGCTCCCCCAAACCCCCCAATTGCCGTACGCACCGCACCCGCCAGAAATACGTCCTGTCCCATAGATCTCCCCAAATTTGTTTTCAGAATATGTAATCCTTATTCGCTCACACCCTTCATCGCCGCCATCAACTCTTTAAACGAAGTACTATAACCAATCTTCCATTCAAAAATATGAATCCCGTATCGCGTAGCCAGGCGCTCGTCAAACGTATCCGGCCGCTCCACACCCACCGTTCCGTCCCGCACCAGAATACAGCGGTACCCCCGCGCAAGCATCGCATGCCCGCCGCCTTCGGAGCCCAGAATGCACATATCTGCCGCAAAACCTGTATAAATCAACGTGTCAATATTGTGCGCCTTGAGATACTCATCCAGTGTATCCGTATAAAAAACCATCTTCTCGTCGCCCACCGGCGAAACAATCTCTGCGCGCTTCATCTTCGCCAGTGGAGAATTCTTCATATAATCCACTCCATGTGCCCGCTCAATCATCTCCTTCTGCCGCCCCATAGGTTTCCACGTTTTCGTCTTATCTCGCCGCGAAGGAATGTCCGGGTAGTGTTCGTCCATCCAATCTGCTTCTATGTGAACAACCGGCAGGCCAATCTTCCGTGCAGCATCCATCGCCGGACGCATCACATCCACCATAATCCGGTACCCTTCTTCAGTAGACTGCGGCCAGCCCAGGTCCACGCAATAGTTCATGTCCATCGGCGGACCGTCCGGACAACCAATATTCCAACAGTGCATCCCAATCAGCGCAGTACGTGCAACCGGCAACTCAAACGTAACCGACTCGTACCCAGGATTGTCAATAGGCAACGCACGATAATAACGAGCGTCTAATTTGATTACAGATGAATCCGACATAGCTATGCGTCCTTTTTAAAAAGCCGCCCGCCAAATGCATTCGGCAGGCGTTCAATCCGGAACAAGATGATCTGAAGTCCACCCAGTAAAGATGGATACACTTATTGTTTCGGTGGCTATCGTCTATGCAAGTTCTTCCGATTCGATACTTTTCAACAGATTCCCAAGTACTTTCCCCGAGTTGAAAATGTCAATCAGATAGACCTGATTGTCTTTAATTTCAACAGTAAACCCGTCGCCCTCAATCACACGATCGGGGATGCCCTTCATATCCTTTCTAAAAAAGAGGATATTTCCGCTTTGAGAGTCGATCTTTTTTTCAAACAGAGAGGTATCGAATTTCAAACCCATCGTTTCGCCTTTCGCCTGCTTTCAACCGTCTTCTGATCTGTCCTGTAAACTGTAATCAGATTTTCGGTCTCCAGATCAATAATCAGGGCCAGAAGGATTTGTCGAACATGGATGATTCTAACCTTTGAGTTTTCTTTCGTATCGTAAAAATCCTGCACGACTATCCTGTAAGCCTCGCGAATTTCTTCAGGGAGGATGCCATAGAGATCCAATTTATCCAGTGCATGTTGTGTGAAGTTCATCCCGTGATATTCAATCTCTTATCGGGTATCCAATTTTATATTAAAACTTACCGTCCTGTGCCCATACAATCAAGGAGAAATTGCGAGTTTTGATGCCAGGATTGGACGAGCAGTTTGTTCTACCTCATCGGCCCCCGGCCATCCATGAGGATTTCAACCGGATTGGACAAAAGAACAAGATCCTGAATATCAAACTGCTCCAGCAAACCGAAACAGAAAACAACAGGATTTTGTGCATAATCCACGCTCCAATCCATCAGTCGGCGGAGGGTATCCGGAACGCTGAGATACATCGTTTCAATACCAGAGGGCTGCAGAGCTGCAGCACACAAAGCAATAAGACTCGTGGAAAGGCCCTGAGCTACAATGTCAAAAGACCGTGCACCGGTATATGCGCACAACTTATTGACCAGGGCCAGAAGCTGAGCAGTGCAAATCCCCAGAGGACGATCCCCACCAGCGGCAACGCACTCCATAAACAGATAGTGATACGCACCGTCGGCAATCACCTGCTCGCCAAAAGCAAAAAGATCCACAGCAAACACCCGGCGGCCGTCATTCAACGCACCCCGAACGACACTGGCCGATCTGGCGCGACCATTATCGGAAAGTACAAGCCTGGGCGCACCGTTGGATTTTCCAGCAGGACGAAATTCAGTTACAGGCAGCTTCCACCGACCCATTTCGAGAACGTGGTGAATCGTCTTCACGCCGCCAATTGTGCGAAGTTTTCCAACCGAAGACATTCCAACCTCTTCGTTCGACGGCAACCGGAGAACATCTTTCAACCGCTTCCGATCCTTCAGCTTGGTTTTGACAGAAGACCGTTTTTTCGGAAGTGTTTTCGCCAGATCCGAAGCAATAGACAGATACGTCGGATTGTCCGGCGGCAGACCCACAGAAAGTTCCCATTCAGAAAAAATCTCATCCTCA
>JAQCGA010000688.1 GCA_027619145.1 bacterium
GGGTCCTGTTTCAGGAGCACGACAACGCCGTCTTCCATCTTCGCAGCGGCCATATCCGCGGGCCGGTCCACGCGTCCTGCTACCGTGGCGTCCGACAGGGCGATGGTACCAAAATAGTACTCCCGGATCACCTCGTTTTCCTGCTCGGGATTCGTCACGACCAGGAACTGGTAGGTTGTATTCGCCGGCAGGTTCACCGTCGCGAAGGCGGACATCTTGTCATCGCTGAATCCATCTTCCTCGACATGTTCGTCGATGTTGGGAAAAACCTCGACCTCAACATTGTTCGGATTCAAGTCCCCGTCTTCGTCCTCCTCCAGATTCAGGGGCGCGCTGAACTTAATAACCAGTTCATGCATCCCGGCCGAAACCGGCGGGTTCTTCTCCCCCGCCTTGAGTTCGGTTCCGTCAACGGTGAAGGAGACCACTTGCAGCGCCCCGCCCGCAGGCGGCTGGTCTGCCGGGAACTTGATATCCGTGAAATTCGTATTGTGCGCAAAATTCAGCGTCACGTCCGCCTGCACGTTGTTCGCTGGCATCCGCCAGGCATGGTCGGCCGGCGGCGCGTCATACTTCCCGTTCTTGTTCAGATCCGCGTAAAAATCCACGTCGTAACTGCCGCCCACCTTCAACCCTTCCACCACCACGTCGAAACCCGGACCCACAACCGACTCGATCCGCTTCCGGCCCACCTCCTGGCCCGTCGCCCGGTCCACCACCCGCACCACCAGAAGCTGCCCCACGTGCGGTGTCATCCCCGTCAGCTTCAACGTCAGCTTCGGAGGCCCGCCCGCAGGCGGCTGCTGCTGCTGCGCAGGCTTACTGCTCGGATCGCCCGGATTTGTAACCTGCGCGCCCGGCGTGGGCGTTCCATCGCCGTCCGGATCTCCCAGTTCCTGGCCGTTTGTAGCTCCGTCTCCATCCGAATCCAGCCGTGCAAGCGCAGCATTCCATACCACGTTCCCACCAGACAGAAACTCACTACCCACAACCTGGCCAAATGCATTGCGGGGGCCACCACCTGCATCGCTGACGTGGCAGGTTGCACAATTATTCACAATCCCATTGGGAAGTTGGGCCGGCCGCCACGGACGCGCCTCAGTGCCGGATGCACCCCAAATCGTTGCCAGCGAAATAACAAAACCCAAAACAAACCTGTGTCGTCGAAACATGTCCATAGCTCCTCCGTTTTGGTAAATCATCACAATATCGGAATGTTGGACCCCACACCGATAACCCCTGATTCCGCACGAACCTGTTCTGTGGACCGAAAGTACAGGATAATAATATAGGACCACTTTGGGAAACAAGCAATCGCTTTTTTAGAGAAATTTCAAAATTGCACACTATTCAAAATTGCACACTATAAGGAAAGCCGGAGGGCAGAAAAAACCCTCCGGCAAATACCTTCTCCTACTTCCGGCTTACTGCCCCGGCGCCACAAACGCCGAAGCCGGTTTACCGTACACCTGAGCGAACATAACAAAGTCGCGGAACCCGATTTCTCCATTCGAATCCAGGTCCAGCTTCGCATCATAAAGTGGATCGGCTGATTTGGAACCATATCTCTGGGCAAAAGCCACAAAATCTCGAAACCCAATTTCTCCATCTCCGTCAAAATCCGGATTCGCCACAACGGTTGCCACGCCTTCTCGAATCACGACCGAAACATTGGGTTCAGAAGGAGTCTGCTCGAAGTTGTCTGCATTGCCAATAGAAGCACTCACAAGTGTAATTGTAGTCTCTCCCGTAAAAGAAGCTGCTGTCTTGAATTTGATCTCTCCAATATGCCCCTGATCCACAGACACTCCTCCCAGACTTGCCAGAGTGAATCGGATCGTATTCCCTTCAATTGCAGCAGAACCGAGCAATGCCGCGATCCCCTTAATGGACCCCGAAACAGGCTCTACCTTTGTCGGATCGAACTCAAAATTCAACTGCCCGCCCAGAGAGTTGGTCACCCCCTGGTTGTTGATGAACTCTACCGTGAACTCCTTCCCGGCAGCCACCGTCAACTCACGCACAGCCTGGTCACCAATTGTTGCATCCAGGTCTAACGTCCATGTCCCATCCCCCGCAGAGGGGGTAACCGATCCACCGCCATCTCCACCCGTACCCCCATCTCCACCACCGCTAACGTCCAATTTTGCAGTCTGGATCGCAATCGTTTGATCTGGCGTAAAGAAGGTCAGTTCCGCAAAAGAAAGGCCGTAGCCCACCTTGGCCAGACGAATCGTTGTTTTACCTGCGTCCACGAGGCCGGGGAGCACTTCGAACACCACAGTGGCCAGATGTCCGCTGCCTGCAATTTCTGAACCAAACGTAGCGCCTCCAAATGTCACCACCGCAGGAACGGTCAGGTCCAGTCCCGGTGCCACAAACCCTTCTGTCAGCACCCCTTGTGTCCCATCCACCGGGCTCAGATGAGCGGCGTTGTATTCCAGATCGAACGTATATTGTTTCAAATTTGTCAGATCCGTTCCATAAAGCTGCACCTCCACACGCTGCCCGGCAACCACACTCCCCAGCGTCATCACACCCTGGTTTCCCGCTTCCGCATTCAGATCCAGCGAAAACTTATCCGTGGTTGAAGGATCTCCTCCGTCGCCAGTTCCGCCGCCGCCCCCACTCGTGCCGCCTTGCGTATTCAGCGAAATCTTCCAACCCAACAGGTCCAGCGCATTTGTTCGCCCATCCTTATCTGCAACAATCACCCGCTCCAGTTGAATGGTCAGC
>JAQCGA010000689.1 GCA_027619145.1 bacterium
AAGCCGGAGGAGGACATCCGGTTTACGATGCGGTCTTCGCAGTATGGAACGGTGTCGCATTCGCACGGAGACCAGAATTCGTTTGTGATTGAAGCCTTTGGCGAGCCGCTGGCCATTCCCAGTGGGTTATACGCTCTGTACAGCAGTGTACATCATCACGGTTGGACGCGGCAGACACGGGCGCACAATGCGGTTACGTTTGACGGCGCAGGGCAGATCGTGCGGAGCCCGGAAGCTGTGGGTGCGATTACGGCATTTCATACAGACGAGCGTCTCACCTATACGCTGGGAGATGCTTCTGCTGCGTATGGAGACCGGATCAAACGCTGTACGCGAGAGGTATTCTGCCTGGACCGTAAATTTTTTGTGCTGGTAGATCGTTTTGAACCGACGTACGAGTCTATGTGGACCTGGCATTTACACGCGGCCCGGCCTATGGTCGTAGATGCGCAGAATCGCCGAGCCCTGGTGCAGTACGAGAAGGCGTGTATGGATGTGGTGTTCTGTCATTCGCTGGAGTTGCGTTTTCGGGCGTGGGATGGTTTTGACTTGATGCCATTTGGGTATGATTCTTCTGAGGATCTGCCGGAGAATATTGCCCGGTACCATCTGGATGTGTTTTCTGCAATGCCCCTGGAACGGGATGCGCTGGTAACGGTACTGTCGCCCCGGCGTGTAACCGACCCTGCAGCGCAGATCACGCCGCTTCTGGATGGACAGGGGGAAGGGGCACGGATTGAGGACGGGGGCTGCGTTTACCGGGTTGTGATTGGGAAAGATGGAGCAGCCATAGATGTGGACGGAATTCGCTGCGATGGAAATGCAGCGGTGTTGTTTGAGACGGCAGACGGGATTCTGGAGCGCGCTGCCGTGGTTGGTGGACAGATGCTGGTGGTGAACGGAAAAGAGGTTGATCCGTCTCTGATGATATTCCTGGAAAACTGAGCCAGCCGTTCAGGCGTCGTTTTCTGGATTCAGGAAAAGGAGCATAACGTATGGGGTCGGGGGATACCATATTTGCCAGAGACAGCAAGCTGGAAAAGGTAGCCGATGGGTGTGCTTTTACGGAAGGGCCAGCGGCAGATGAGCGCGGGAATCTTTTTTTTTCAGATTGCCCGAACAATCGAATCATGATTTTACCACCGAACTGGGAACTGGAAGAATGGCGGCATCCGAGCGGTTTGGCGAATGGGATGAATTTTGATGCTTCCGGACGTCTGGTGACCTGCTGCGGTTCCGGGGAGGGTGGGGCACGTGCGGTGCAGCGATACGAAGAGGACGGTTCTATAACCATCCTGGCTTCTTCGTACAATGGCCATCGTCTCAATAGCCCGAACGATCTTTGTTTTGACCGGAACGGGAGGATTTATTTTACAGATCCTCGGTACGGAGATCGGGAGGGGATGGAGCAGGACGTTATGGGGGTGTACCGAATTGATTCGGATGGCACGGTAGAGCGCGTGATTGAGGATGTACAAACGCCCAATGGGATTCTGATGTCTGCGGATAATCGGACGCTGTATGTGGTGGACAACAATCCGGAAGAGGGCGGTGCGCCGACTCTGCTGGAGTACGGTGCGGACAAAGACGGTCGATGGCTGCGCAAGTCCGAGATTTACGATTTTTCTCCGGGAAGAGGCGCAGACGGGATGGTTCTGGATACGGAAGGCAATCTGTACGTGACGGCAGGACGGGAAGACCGAGCAGGTGTATATGTATTTACGGCGACCGGGCAGGAGATTGGTTTTTTGCCTACGCCCGAGCCTCCTACGAACTGTACGTTCGGGGGAGAGGATTTAAAAACGCTTTATATTACTGCGGGTACGTCAGTATACCGGATCCGTGGCACAGTGGAGGGTTTCCTGGCTTTTCCACGGATATCTTGAGTGTGAGGTGGCCGGGAGCGGTGTTCATTATTTTTGAGGAGATGGGTTATGAAGATTGGTGTGACGCAGATTATCTTAGGCAAGTTGACGCTGGATGAAACGCTAACTTTGTGCAATGATGCCGGGTATGAAGCGCTGGAACTCGTGTTTGGAGCCGGGCGAGATCCAGATGTGGATATGAGTGATGAGGAGGTTCGTGCGGTTCGCAAACGGTGCGATGATGCAGGCGTAGAGGTGACCAGCGCAATTGCCTGGTATGAAAACAGGGGCAATTTGCTCAGCCTGAAGGCCGAAGACCGGGAGAATGGGAAGAAATGTCTGGTTCGATCCATTCAGATTGCGAATCTGTTGGGTACAGACGCCGTTTTGTTGCACCCTGGTCAGCTCACGGCACAAGGGACGTACCAGGAGGCCTGGGATGGATTGAAGGGCGTTTTGAAAGAAGTGGCTCCGCTGTGTGCTGAAAAGGGCGTTGCTGTGGGTATTGAAAACGTGTGGAATAAATTCCTGCTGAGTCCCAAAGAAATGGCAATTTTTGTGGACGAAGTGGGTAGCGAGTGGATTGGCACGTATCTGGATACGGCCAATATGATGGCGTACGGATTTCCGGAACATTGGATTCGGGATTTGGGCTCACGCATCAAACGAGTGCATTTTAAGGATTTCATCCGGAAAGAGCACAAGTTTGTGGATCTGATGGACGGAGATACAGACTGGCCCACGGTGGTGAAAGAGTTAAGGCAGATCGGATATGACGGTTCGGTGATCCATGAAGTTGGAGGCGACCGGGATGCACAGATTGAGACGGCAAACCGGATGAAGAAGATTGTGGCTATGTAGATCTCCCT
>JAQCGA010000690.1 GCA_027619145.1 bacterium
GCCGCTCTCGACGCAGGCATCAATTTCTTCGACACGGCCGAAGGCTACGAAAACTCCGAAGTCATTCTGGGCAAAGGCCTGAAAGGCCGCCGTCACGAAGCCGTCATTGCCACCAAGGTCAGCGCTGGAAATCTCTCCACCGAAGACATTGAATCCGCCTGCGAACGCAGCCTCAAGCACCTCGGCACAGAATACATTGACCACTATCAGGTTCACTGGCCCAGCCGAAAAATTCCCCTGGATGAAACGGTTGCTGCCCTGGAACGCCTCAAAACATCCGGGAAAATCCGCGCCATTGGTGTCTGCAATTTCGGCACTGAAGACCTCTCCAACTTCCTGGCCCTGGGCCGGTGCGAAACCGATCAGCTCCCTTACAGCCTGCTCTGGCGCGTCATCGAACACGAAATCCAGCCCCTCTGTGTTCAGGAAAGCGTAGGCCTTATCTGCTACAGCCCCCTCATGCAGGGCCTGCTCACCGGACGCTACACCTCCGCAGATGACGTACCGGATGGCATCTCTCGCACCCGTCTGTATTCCAGCACGCGACCCATGGCCGACCACAACGAACCCGGATGCGAAACCGAAGTCTTCGCCGCCCTGGACCGAATTCAAGACATCGCAAATAGCGCCGGGAAATCGATGGCCGAACTCTCTCTGGCCTGGGCGCGGCAACAACTGGGCATCACTTCGCTCCTGGTAGGTGCTCGCAATCCAGATGAACTCCGGCGCAACCTTCCAGCCGCAGACCTGGTCCTCACCCCCAAAACCTTGCGCGAACTTGCCGAAACCACACTCGAAGTAAAAGAAAAACTCGGCCTGAACCCAGACATGTGGCACTCCAACTCTCGAATGCGTTAATCTGTATCCAATACACAAAAGCCCCGCAGGCGATTTGCCAGCGGGGCTTTTCCATACCTCTAATTGTTTTATGCTATTTGCCACTCCTGGATCGCAACCGCCAGACGGTCTAGTTCTTTTTCCAGTAAAACCCGTGCCTCATCTGCCTCGCTCAAATCGCCACTCCGTCCAATTTCCTCCAGACGAAAAGCCGCCTCCGCAGTCGGTGTAGCCAGAAATACATACGCCGATCCCTTCAACGTATGTGCTGCCCTGCGCAACGTAGTTGCATCCTGATCCGCAATCGCTTTGTTGACCTGCAACAGAAGCTTCGGCATCTCTGCCAGAAACAAATCGACCAGATCCTTCAGGACATTCTCTTTCCCGTTGATACGCAGCAGAGCTTCCTCCCAATCCACAACTCGGCCAGTTTCTCCTTCAGGCCTCTCTTCTTCTGTCTCCACGAGTACGCCGGCAGGTATCACAGCACGCTCCACCGCTTCGTACAACAACGCGGATCGAATCGGCTTGGACACGTACCCATCCATGCCCGCCTCCAGGCAACGCTCCCGATCCCCCTTCATTGCATGGGCCGTCATCGCCACAATCGGGGTATGCCCGCCCGTAACCTCTTCCTTCTTCCGGATCGCTTTCGTAGCCTCAATCCCGTCCATTTCGGGCATCTGCACGTCCATCAGCACCACATCGAACATCTCCTTCTCCAGGGCGATCAGGGCTTCTTTCCCATTTCCGGCCACCACAACCAGATGCCCACGGTGCTCCAGCATCTCAACCGCAACCTTCTGGTTCACCAACCCGTCTTCTACCAGGAGAACCCGTCGGGCCAGATCCGTTTTCACGTTGCCCGTGCCAGCAGCAAGGATCTTATCCTTCTCAGCCGGAACCGTAAACTCTGTAGAAATCGCATCCAGCAACGTAGACTGTTTCACAGGTTTCGTCAAGCACCGGTGAATCCCCAGCTCCTGGCTACGGATCATATCATCCGGCCTTCCTCCCGATGACAATACCATCAGTACCGGACTTCGAAATTCATCGATTGCTTTAATCTCACGCACCAGTTCAAATCCATCCATGCCAGGCATCATCGCATCCAGCAATACCAGCCGGAAATATTCATTCTTCTGCGCCGCCGCTTTCATCGCATCCAGCGCCGTCAGGCCGCAATCTGCTGTCTCTGGTGCCATGCCCCAGTTGAGCAACATTTCTTCCATAATAAGCCTGTTGGTCTTATTGTCATCTACAATCAAAACGGGAAGGCCCTGCAAAGAATGCAGTTCTCCAGGCGCTTTCGCCGCCAGATCCTGTTGTAGCTCAAACACCGCTGTAAAATAAAAGGTGCTCCCTTTCCCTTCTTCACTCTCCACACCCATCTGGCCGCCCATCATCCCAGAAAGCTGCGAAGAAATCGCCAGACCCAATCCCGTACCTCCAAACCGACGCGACGTAGAAGAGTCCGCCTGGCTAAAGGACTCGAAAACCTGCTTTTGCTTCTCTTTCGGAATCCCAATACCCGTATCGGACACAGAAAAATACAGACAGGCCGAATCTTCACTCTGCCGCTCCACCCGAACATCTACCACCACCTCACCCATTTCTGTAAACTTGATCGCATTGTCCACCAGATTAATCACAACTTGCCGCAGCCGTCCTGGATCCCCTCTTAACGCATCCGGCACACCAAGCGGAATATGATAAGCCAGTTCCAGTCCTTTTTTAGAAGCCCGCATCCCCAGAGTTTGTAGCGTATCCCCCAGCGTTTCGCGCAACCGAAAATCAATGGCCTCCAGTTCCAACCGACCCGCTTCAATTTTAGAGAAATCCAGGATATCGTTCAATAGGGCAAGCAACGCCTCAGCCGATTGCTGCACCAGATTC
>JAQCGA010000691.1 GCA_027619145.1 bacterium
TACAGGCAGGGATCCCCCGCGTGTGCTGCCGAATCAGCATCAGAATACGGGACAAAACCTCCAGCGCGCCCTCCCGGCCTATGCCGGGATCTGTAAGGAAATTATCTACATTCACATCCATATAGTCCGCACCTGCCGCCGCCTGATCCTGAACGAGCTGCACCAGATGCCGCTCCCCCCCGATCCTGTCCAATTCGTCGCCACACAACCAGCGCCGGGCCGATTTTTGCACAGCAGGAATGTGACAATGCAGGATCTCCCCAATTTTGATCAACCCCATAAACGCCTCCGTTGAAAACGTCAGGCCCCCGCCTACACCTCGAACAACATCGCTTCGGAAAACCGCATCTGGAAATCTGGTGTCCCCGCAATTTGCAGGTGCTCGGACTCCCTCGCCACCTGTGTCCCGCGCCGCCGCATTGTATCCGACAGAAGCACCAGCCGCGCACCCACCAGTGCCCCATTGCCAATAAAACGAATCTTGCCTTTGGGCAGATCCGGAATCAGGCCCAGCCGCACCGCATTCTCCTTGTCCAGGTAATTCCCGAATCCGCCTGCCACGCAGAACTCATCCAGATCTTCCGCCTTCAGTTCTGCTCGCTCCAGCAGCAAGTCAATGCCCGTACGGATGGCGCCTTTTGCCAGTTGCAACTCTCGCATATCTCGCTGCGTCAACACAATCGCCCCATTTTCCTGCCCCTCTGCCAGCACAAAAGCCAGATCGGTATCGCGCTGCACAAGCCGCTTTCGCAGCCCTTCGCACAACTGTCCGTCCTGTTCTTCCAGCGGCAACATCCGTCCCGTCGTGTCCACCACACCCGTACGCAGCAGTTCGGCTCCCGCATCCACCAGCCCGGACCCACACAACCCCTGTGGTGCTACCCCGCCAATCACCTTAACCCGGACCTCTCCATCCTGAATCTTCACCTGCTCAATCGCTCCAGGCATCGCGTACATCCCCGAAGAAATACGGGCTCCTTCAAAGGCTGGCCCTGCAGGCGTAGACGTTACCAGAAGCCGTTCGCCCATCCGCAGCGCAATTTCACAATTGGTGCCAATATCCGCAACCATCCGAATGCGACCATCGTCTTCGTCCAAACCCGCTGCCAGGATGGCTCCCACAGTATCTGCACCCACAAACCCGGCAATGTTCGGAAGCGCATAAACCATCGCACACGGGTGCAGCGGCAATCCCAGTTCGGCCGCCGGAGCCTCCACGGCATCGCCTACGGTAGCAACGTACGGCAACCTGCCCAGCGACACTGGCGAGATTCCCAGCAACAGGTGCATCATCGTCGCATTGCCCACCACCGTTGCCTCATACACCTCTTCTCGTTTCACGCCCGCCTTTTGTATTACCCGGTCAATCACTGCATTCAAACTCTTCAACGCCGCCTGTCGCAACGTCTCCAGGCCGCCTTCCTCCTCCAACGTATAGTTAATCCGCCCAATCACATCGTGCCCCTGCGCTGTCTGGCGGTTCACCTCGGACGCGTAGCCCATCTCGCGCCCGGTATTTAAATCCAGCAAATTGGCCACCACCGTGGTGGTTCCCAGGTCCAGCGCAACACCGAAACACCGTTCCGATGTATCTCCTTTCTCCAGGGCCATCAGACGGTTTCCTCGCACCACCGCCGTCACCAGAGCCTCGCCTTCCAGAAGGGCGGGCATCCTCCGCAAAAGCGCCAGATCTGCCTGTAAATCTGAACGCAGGTCTCCACGCCTTCGAAGATGATCCAGCCTGGAATACGGCTCGTGCAGCGTCTGCTCCGTCATCTGCACGACAACCTTGTGTACCGCAGGCTCAGAAGGAACTTTCCGGCCTACACCACCTAGCAGTACGCGCATTTCCGCAGTCCGGGATGTTGCTGGCACCGTCATCTCCACATTGCCACACACGCGCACCTGACAGGAAAGCCGTACGCCAGCCTCCAGTTGCTCTGCCGACAGCAACATCCGTTCGGAAGTCGCCACATCTGTTATCCCCTGCATACCGCCTTCAATTACAACCCGGCATTTCCCACAGCTCCCATCCCCTCCACACGGTGCCGTCACAACAACCCCCAGTTCAGCCGCCGCGTCTCTCAGCGTTACCCCTGCAGGAACCTGTGTGGACTCCTTCTCCGGCAACAGCGTTACCGTATAAACCGGTTGCTCCATAATTCCCCCAACCGTAGATAATTTTACATACTCTCGGCCAGCACCGTTTCGTGGTACCAGTCGTAATTCTCCACCGGCACATCAGGCCCAATTGAATGCGTGCCAATAACGACCCCGCCCTCGCGACCCACATCCAGAATCTGCATGGCCGCATCCCGAATCTCTTCACGCGTTCCGCAAGGCAGTACGTGCACATTGCACATTCCCCCAATCAGCGCGAGTCGATTCCCATACTTTTTTTTCAGCCTTACCAGGTCCATCCCGGCCTTCGGCTCCACCGGGTTGATCCCGTCAACCCTCACATCCAGGAGCATATCCAGGAGGGGCCCCAGGTTCCCATCGCTGTGTACAATCACCTTCCTCGCGCCAGCCCGCTTAAATGCAGACACCATGCGCCGGTACCCCGGCAAAAAAATTCGTTCAAATACGGCAGGAGAAAACATCGGCACACGGTCCGGTCGCTTGCCCTCCAGCGCCGTCATTACTCGCTGCGTACTCGTCATCGATCCATTCACCTTTCAGGTCATCGCCCGATCTCGCCACCGCGCCTCAATCTGTTCCAGCTCCCGC
>JAQCGA010000692.1 GCA_027619145.1 bacterium
TTCCCCACGCCTTAAAACAGGGTATCAAAGGCTGGGAAATCACAGACCTGAACATCACCCTCGTCGAAGGATCCGACCACGTCCTGCACAGTCGCCCCGGCAACTTCCATCTGGCCACCCATATTGCAGTCCTCAAAGGCCTCACCGAAACCGGCTCAACCCTCCTCGAACCCATCCTCAGCTTCCACATTTCCGCACCCGAAATCTTCATGGGGAAAATCACCTCAGACATCATCCACATGCGCGGCAACTTCGAACCTCCTGAAATGGCCGACGGCGGCTTCAGCCTCAAAGGCCGCTTCCCCCTTGCAACCTCCATGGACTACGCCATCCGCCTGAGTTCTCAAACCGGCGGCAAAGCCCGGCTCTCGGTTCACTTTGATGGATATGAAGAATGCCCGGACCCCCTGGGTGTGATCCGTCCGTACAAAGGCATTTCTCCTCTGGACCGCTCGAAATACATCCTCAAAATGCGCGGTGCCATCACAGATTCTCCCGGGGCCTGAATCGACAGGGTGGCCTTCTTTTTTCTTGCATGCATCCCTCATATGGCTTACCATCTTTTCAATTCGTCCCCGTCCAGAAACGGGGCTTACGGCATGAAATTGCCAAAGACGGAAGCGCCGTCCTTATTTCGCCAACCACAAAACTGGCCCCGGGCGTTCCCGTCGACCCGCAAGACAGGAGGGTAAACATGCAAGCCCTACGTGTTGTTGTCGTGTTGGTGGTAAGCCTGCTATTATGCAGTACGGGCACATACGCACAGGACGATGGTCCCACCTTTTATCTGGGTGCGGGTATTGCAAACCCCATGAGTCCAGATGAATTTGCCGATTATTATAAAACCGGGTATACCTTCGGCGCCGGAATCGGAATTCCACTTGGCCAGAGTGGAAAACTCAGTGCAGTTGGAACTGTCGACTACAACCGATTCAGCATTAACAAAAACAGAATTTTTTCAGACATCGGTATATCCGGTGCCGGCATCGCTGTGAGCGGCGGAACCGCAACCGTTCTATCTATTTCAGGCAATGGGAAGCTAAAACTTGGATCAGAATCCAAAGCCATTCCGTACCTCATTGCGGGCGTGGGCTTCTTCCGGTTCTCTGCCTCCGATGCCACAGTAACCGGAAATGGACTATCTGTCACGGTAACCGGTGAAACCGAAAACAAGCTTGGCATCGGTGCCGGAGCCGGTGTGGATATCAGCCTCAACGAAAAAATGGCAATGTTCATCGAAGCCAGATACAACGTTGGCTTTACAAAAGGCGACAAAACCCATTTCCTTCCGCTCAAAGTTGGGCTGTCTTTCCATTAAGAAAAGCCAAAACAAAAAGGGCGTACGCAAGATTGCGTACGCCCTTTTCTTATTTCTGGTGCCGAAGCGGGGACTCGAACCCCGACGACCTAACGGCCACTACGCCCTCAACGTAGCGTGTCTACCAATTCCACCACTTCGGCACGTGTACGTCTTGAGCCTATTTTGCCGAATCAGCCGGCGTTTGTGTCTGAGCTGCCGGGGCTGCTTCCTGCTGCAAGTTGGGCAGCGGCTGCGGCGCACTCTGTTGCGGCAAGGATACCGGTCCACGCTCCTGCATCATTCGTTCGGCCGCTGTCGCGGGCTCTCCCAGATCGCTACGGTAGGTATACCACAGCCCAATACAGGTCACAAAAAATGCAATGGCCAGGTACGTGGTTACTTTGCTCAAAAAAGTACCTGCACCGGCCCCACCAAATACCGCACCTCCTCCACCGGCCCCACCAAAAGCACCGGACAACCCGCCACCTTTGCTGGATTGCAGCAAAATCGTAACAATAAGCACGAAGCAAACGATGATGTGAACAATCAGAAGAAAGGTACCCATAAAAATTATACTCCGCGTAGAAGACCGTCCGTCCGGTCTTTATAAAGCCGCTTGTACGATGGCGGCAAACGAATCGGCTTTCAGTGCAGCGCCCCCAATCAACCCGCCATCGATATCCGGCTGCGAAAACAGCTCGGATGCGTTGTCTGGCTTGACCGAACCACCATATTGAATACGGACTGCCTCTGAAGTTTTTGCGTCAAAAAGCTGCCCGAGCACTTCGCGCACAAACGCGTGAACAGCCTGCGCCTGCTCCGGCGTGGCTGTAAGCCCTGTTCCAATGGCCCACACAGGTTCATATGCGACAATTGTACCGGCGGTCTCCTGGGCAGAAATCTCCTGGAATGCCCCGGTGAGCTGCTTACGAATCACCTTCTCTGTAACCTCGGACTTGCGCTCTTCCAGGGTTTCACCCACACAAACAATAGGAACCAGGCCTGCTTGAAGAGCCGCACGCAAGCGCTGGTTCACCATCTCGTCGGTTTCCCCAAAATACGTCCGCCGTTCAGAGTGACCTAATATAACATACCGGCAACCGCATGTCAACAACATCGAAGCCGAAATCTCGCCTGTGTAGGCCCCTTCCGCCTCCCAGTGCATATTCTGCGCCCCCACCCCCACCAAACTGCCCTGAACCGCCCCAGCCACGCGTTCCAACGCCACGTACGGCGGACAAACCACTACGTCCACGCCATCCTGTCCACCCACGGCCTCCACCACCTCAAGAACCAGCGCTTCGGCCTCATCAACAGTCTTGTTCATCTTCCAGTTTCCGGCAACAATCGGTTTCCGCATCACAATCCCCCTTCGCACGGCCGCCCGCCGGGCATGAAGCAGAAAGCTACGGTACGCTGCTCAAGATT
>JAQCGA010000693.1 GCA_027619145.1 bacterium
CAGCGACTTCAGCGCGATACAGACGCCCGGATTCTGTGGGCGAATACCACGCCGGTAAACGAGGCCTGGCATCATGAACGAAAAGGGTTTGATCGGTTTGAGGCCGATGTGGACGCCTACAACCGGGAAGCGGCTGCTGTTTGTAGCCAGTTGGAGATACCTGTTCATGATTTGTACGATGTAGTTTTGAAAGATGGCCGGGATAAGCTACTCCAGGAAGATGGGGTACATTTTAAGGCGGACGGATGTGCGTTGCTGGGGAAGGCCGTGGCTCGCGCGATTCGGGATGGTTTGCGGAGATAAGCTCGATATACAGGATATTATAAATTTTTTTTGACCCTAAAAAGCCCGTTACAACGGGCTTTTTCTCTATTTAAAGAGGAAATGTGTAAAAAAAATGCACAATGCACTAAAGTTCCTCAACTCTTCTGCCGATATTAAGAGAGGGGGAGTTTCGCCCTGTTCGATATTGAAGTACAAGCGGAAGGGAAAATGGTAATGAAACCAAGGCGATGTGGCTTTATCCTGGTTGTGCTGGCGCTGGCTTGTTTTTCGGCACCGCTCTTGATCCAGGCCCAAACAATTGCATTGTTCCCAAAGCAGGTTCCGAACGGGATTGCGGCTACGTCTGGAAACCAGTACCACCAACGTTTCAATATTACGTTGAGCGGTGGGGCTACTGCCCAGACCCGTGCGTTTACAGTGACGGTTCCACCTGAATTGACGGTGGTTTCGAATTCTGTAACAATTACCTCAAATAGCAGTGGCGTGATCCCATTTTTCGCTGGTGCACCTACCTCCAGTCGGTTGGCATTTGGATTAACACTGGCAGCAGGTTCGCTAACAGGTTCTCAGGTTACACTGGAATTGGACGTAACAACGCCTACCAGTTTTACCGGAATTGCAAATGGAACTAAGAAAGATACGGCTTATGTGTTTACTTTTGCTGCTGGAGCCAACCAGACGAATTCAGATGTTTCGGTGGCCAAACACCAGAACCGGCCGGTTCGGCTGATTTCGTTTGCATCTCCGGATTCTGCAAAGGGGGATACGACCACGGCAGGGGGGCGGTTCTACAAACTGGGATTTCCAAGTAGCGGCTTGCCGGACCCGCGCCATACGGGAATTTCAGGCCTGTCGGTTTCTGCCGGGTTTACGGATAACCGGAGCGATGTGCTGTACAGCTTTTATTTGCACACGGACTCCACCTTGATCCGGCGCCCGTCGAACCTGGATCCTGTTGGGTTTTCTACGTTGCGCCCAGACGGAAGTCCACTGCGGGGTACGCGCCAGAATCCTACGGTGGTTCCCAGTACGTACATTCGCGAAAACTTTGTGACCATCTTTTCCTCTGCTTCTGCAGACAGCCTCAACGGAATGATTTCTCTGGCCAATACAGCAGACGGCGTGGAATTCTACGTATATGTTCTGGCAGATCCCGCGCCCGCGCGTCTTCCCAGCAGCCGGTATGCAGGTGGACCCGGTAGTGCCAAAAAGGGGTATAACCCGAATGCACGGGGCACATTTTCAGGTGGCGTTTTCCTGGGCCGAAGTGGACCTCTGTTGATCCAGCATCCACCGGAGTTTGTGGTCGTAGGGTGGGACTACGATAACGATACGGCCGACAAGTTTGACAATACGGGTGTGATCCAGGTGCCCGGCGACATGATCAATATGGCTTCCATAGATGCCAACCGGAAAGATAACCGGGACATTACTGTGGACTCGGGCGCATTTTACGATAAAGGCATTGCGTTTCCGGGGCTGAACAACAACAACCCACCAGGAGCGGCTTCTTCGGTTGACCTGTTGTTCCAGGCACAGGACAGCGACAATTCTGGCGCGTTCCAGATCAACGTGTTTCTTTCTACGCAAAGTGGTCTTACGGTAGACAGTTTTGAGGAAGATATCCCTTCGATTGACGACCTGGCCGGTGCGTTTAAAGTTTCCGGGACAGATACGTTGACCATCAACAATCGGAAGATGGTTTTTGAACCTATTGTGCGAGATCCGGTCACCGGCCTGATTACTTCTTTTGTGCCGGAAGGGGACTATTTTGTTTATTTCGCGGCCACAGATGGTGTTCACCGTACGCTCAGCCAGGTGTTTAACGATCCGTTTATTGCCAGCCCATCACCGGCAAAACTCACGGTGCGGCACTCGCCGAATCTAACGCCGGACGTGTTTGCGCTGAACAGCTTTGATGGCAGCGGCGACGGCGATATGGACGTGATTACAGGGATCGATGTGTCTCAGATGTTTACAGACACGGACGGCCGAGATTTGCGCCTGGGGCCTGCGCAGCGGTATGTGACGATGTCGTGGGGCGAACAGGGGTTGAATGGGGATCTGGACGTGGACGACAATGCTGTTATTGAGTTTTATTTCAGCACATACTCCACGTATCGGGACTCTCGTGGTAGTGTGGCTTATACGGCGGGGAATTCGGATGGGTCGGACTTGCTGGCGCACGTTACGGCGCGGTACGGAGATACCCACAAAATTGGAGAAACGACCGAAGACCCGGACGGGTTGTTTGACAACCAGTTAACCTGGGATCTGTGGTCTTATGTATCTTCCGAAAATACGATCCCTCAAACCGGCGTGCGATATTATATTTATGCAATTTTCAAAAAGGGCGGCAATCCTGTGCGCCTGATTTCCCTGACCCGTTCCGGCACGCTGGACAACACCGGAACCTCAATGGCGCTCAATTTTAAGCACC
>JAQCGA010000694.1 GCA_027619145.1 bacterium
GGCCGCTACACACAAGGTGCTTTCGTAGTCGCCGTGGACGTTGCCATTGCAAATCCGGAAGCCGCGCCCAAAGCAGCGGACCTGTTGCAACAAATTGGCGTAGAAATGGAAAAACAATTCCAGGAAATCATTATGGAAACCCCTCAAATTCCAGGCATGGTCCAACTGGAAACCGGAGAATGTTTCGTTCGCCTTTTAACAAAAATCTGGCCGCTCCAGCAGTGGGTCATTGACACCCAGATGGTACCGCGCATCCGGGAAATCTTCAAACGGGAAGGCATCGAAATCCCTGGGGACCGCGTAATTCCATTCTACCATCTTCCGGGTGAACATGAAGCCAATCAGACAGTGCGAAACATTCAGGGAATGGTGAAACGCACCACAGATTCTATATACTCTTTATATTCTTTTAGGGAGAGGTCCTGAGTAACAAACCCCTCTACGGACAAGGCCATTTATGGGCAACAACAAAGGGCTCCGAATTTCACTTCTCGCGATGGCACTGGTTTTTCTCTGGTGGGCCATCTGCAGAATCTGGACTCTGATACAATGGGTCTCCAGGCAAACCTGGAATATGGCGGAACCCGACCCGGAACACCGTAAGAAACGACATCCTCGGCGGAACAAACCCCGGGGCTCTTCGTAGAATACACGCCGGAACGCTCTATCGAGACCTGCTTTCGTACGTATTCTGGACAGGAGATTGCCCTATGCTTCAGAGATTGAAAAATCGATTTAAATTCATTGTCGAACGCTGGCTCCTTCGAGGCGCGCATTACCGTCTGCTTGTAATTGCCATACTCATCGGCCTGATTTCTGGAGTCGCTGGCCTCCTGGTCTATGCAGCGGAAGCGGGTTTCAACAATGCCTGGGAAGCCATCTGGTGGGCCTTCCTCCGCCTCACCGACCCCGGCTACCTCGGAGATGACGAAGGCATATTAAAACGCACCATCTCTACGGTTGTCACCGTCCTGGGTTATGTCATCTTTTTGGGTGCGCTCATCGCCATCATGACGCAGTGGCTCAACCAGACCATCACCAAGCTGGAAAGTGGGTTTACCCCAATCGCCCAGAACAAGCACGTTCTCATCCTGGGCTGGACCAACCGCACCGCATCCATCGTACAACAGCTCGTGCTTTCCGAAGAAAGAGTAAAACACTTTCTGCGCCGCAGGGGTGCTCGTCGCCTCAGCGTAGTCATCCTGGACGAATTCGCAACCCCGGAAAGGATTCAGGAACTTCGGGATCGTCTGGGCACAAACTGGGATCCCAACCAGGTCATCCTGCGTTCCGGTACCCCGCTTAGCATCGACCACCTCCGCCGCGTGGACTTCCTCAATGCATCTGCAATCATCCTTCCCGGCGCAGATTATGAGCATGGCGGCGCAGATGCAACCGACACACGCACCATCAAAACGTTGCTTTCTATTTCCAATCATGGACAGGCAGAAACACCGGAAGACCTCCCCCGGCTGGTCACAGAGATTTTTGATACACGCAAGCTCTCTATCGCCCGGAGAGCCTACGACGGCCGTATCGAAATCCTGGCCAGCAGTTCCTTCATTGGCCGTCTGATTGCACAAAACGTGCGCCACCGGGGCCTGTCTCACGTATACGCAGAACTGCTTGCCCATGGAGAGGGCAACGAAGTTTATGTACGTACCTGCCTCGATGAATTCGTGGGCTTGAAACTACACGCAATTTCCTCGGCCTTTCCGCACGCCATTCTCCTGGGCGCCGTCCGTCCAAACGAAAAAAGCTTCAGCCCTCTCCTCAATCCTCCGGACGACTTCGTCCTGGCCGAAGACGACCGGCTGGTGCTTCTGGCCAACAGCTACGAAGAAAGCTCCCCTCAAAACAAATATACGCCGCAACCCATTCCCGGTAGAACAGGCCCGGAGGAAACACCCCGGGTCCTTTCAAAGCGTCGCATTCTGCTGTTGGGATGGAGCCAGAAAGTGCCCGCGCTCCTCCGGGAATTTGACAGCTATCCGAGCGAAACCTTTGAAATAGATATCCTGTCTGCCATTCCAGTCAAGGAACGAGAAGAATATCTGGAACGCTTCGACCTCCACCTCCAACAGGTTCGCCTGGGACAATTCGAAGGAGATTATACGATTCACTCGGACCTCCGCCAGGTTCACCCTGAGACCTACAACAACATTGTTCTGGTAGGTAGCGACTGGCTCGATTCCGGTGAAGAATCCGACGCACGGACCATCCTCGGATATCTCTTGCTCCGCGACCTCTTTGCAGAAACCGGCACCGGCCCAGAAATCCTGGTGGAACTGATGGATCCAGAAAACGTCTCTCTCTTCCAGCGCCGTCGCGCAGAAATCCTGGTCAGTCCGCTCATCTTGAGCCACATGCTCGGCCAGGTCGCATTGCGGAGAGAATTACGCGCCGTCTTCGACGAACTCTTCGGCCCCGGCGGTGCCGAAATCTTCTTCCGGCCCGTTGCAGACTATGGGCTTGCCGGATGCCAAATCGGCTTCCAACACATCCAGGAACTGGCCAGAGAACGAGGTGAAATTGCCCTGGGGGTACGTATCCACACGGAGATTCGAACCGCCCACGGTGGTCTACGCCTGAACCCTGAAGATACACAGAACTGGACGTTCGACGAACTGGACGAACTGGTGGTTTTAAGCACCTACCAGTAGACATCCGCCAGTACGGTCCTCACACCCACGGCAATCCTTGAGGAGGTCGCAATGCAAACGCT